>JAXJUX010000236.1:0-22559 GCA_036308845.1 Ruminococcus sp. | reverse complement strand
GTTCTCAACTAATCGCTAAGATCGACTATATTATTCACTCAGGAGAGCCTTCGTGAATAAAGTCGAACTAAGCGATGGATTTTCGAACTCGCTTATCCCAATGTTTTTGAAAAGGAACATGTATGATCTCAGCTCCAAACGAAACAAATGGCGTCCGGCAGCGATGATGTGCTGCCGGGATTTTTTTATTAATATGAGAAAGTTTTGAAAATTTTCGATGAAATATGAACCTTCCGGGGAAACAAAAAATTTCACACTTTAGGACTTGAAATTATTTGGAGAGTCTGTACAATAGAAAATGGAGTCTTTTACGAGGATACATAACAGGCTCCAAGTATTTGTAACTTATTAAGGAGGGAACATGAAAAACTATAGTGTTACAGAAATGAAAGACATCATGGCATTAAGCGACTTGTACAAGGCATTTCTGGATGCAGGAAAGACAGAACGTGAATGTACAGCGAACACTTGCCGCATCATTGAGGAACATGGATATCGTAATCTGGATACCATCGTTGCAAATGGTGAAACATTACATGCAGGAGATAAAATCTATGCTGTAAACATGAAAAAAGCAATTATGATGATGGAAATCGGAGAAGAAGATCTGGAAAAAGGAATGTTACTGATCGGATCTCATATCGATTCCCCAAGACTGGACATCAAACAGAATCCATTGTATGAAAATAGTGGATTTGCCTACCTGGATACACATTACTATGGTGGAATCAAAAAATATCTGTGGGTTGCATCCCCATTGGCACTGCACGGAGCCGTTGTGAAAAAAGATGGTTCTGTGATCAATATTGCAATTGGTGACAATCCGGAAGATCCTGTTGTGGGCATCACAGATATCCTCATTCATTTGTCCAAAAAGCAGATGGAAAAACCAGCCGGTTCCGTAATCGATGGCGAAGCAATGGACCTTCTGATAGGAAGTTTTAAAATTGAAGAAAAAGAAAACGAAGAAAAGAACAACGAAAAGAAAGAAGAAAACCCAGTAAAAGCTTATATTTTAAAACTGTTAGAAGAACAATATGGAATTGAAGAAAAAGATTTCCTGTCAGCAGAATTAGAAGTAGTACCAGCCGGAAAAACAAGAGATTTCGGACTGGACAGAAGTATGGTTATGGGATATGGACAGGATGACAGAATCTGTGCATTCTGTTCTATGATGGCAATGCTTTACAGTAAAAACACGACAAAAACAAAAGTATGCCTGTTTGTGGATAAAGAAGAAGTAGGAAGTATTGGCGCAACTGGTATGATGTCTCATTTTATGGAAAATACAGTTGCCGAAGTGATGGAATGTCTGGGACAGTATTCTGATCTGAAACTGAGAAGAGCATTGAGAAATTCCAGTATGCTGTCTGCGGATGTTGGTGCAGGATATGACCCGTTGTTTGCAGAATGTTTTGAAAGTAAAAATGCAGCATACCTTGGAAAAGGTGCTGTTATGACAAAATACACTGGTGCAAGAGGTAAAGGTGAAAGCAACGATGCCAACGCTGAGTTTATTGGTAAATTAAGAAAAGTATTTGATGAAAAAGAAATCGTTTACCAGACTGCAGAATTGGGCAGAGTAGATGTAGGCGGCGGCGGAACCATTGCATTTATTCCGGCTGCTTACGGTATGGATGTCATTGATATGGGTGTTGCAGTTATGAATATGCACGCACAGTATGAAGTGTCTTCAAAGGTAGATATTTATGAAACAGTAAGATGCTATAAAGCATTTTATGAAATGTAGAAAACAAAGGATGCAGGCTGTAGTTATACAGCCTGTCCCATTTTCAGGGCAAAAATTTTGAGACAAGGATGAGAGAATATGGAGAATGGAACTGTTTATCTGAATTTTGTATTGGATAAATTAAAACAGAGGATTCAAAAAATCAATCAATCTCTGATGGAAGGGGAAAAGGAGATTGAAGGAATGCATGAATACTACTGGGAAAATTACACAGAGATGGACCAGTACGGATATGAGAATTTTGATAATCAGCAGGCACTTTTGACTCAGATTAATACCAATCAGGAACAACTGAAATTAAAATACCGATTCAAAAAAATGCTCGATTCCCCATATTTTGGAAGAGTAGATTTTTGTTACGAGGGAGAAGACGAGCCGGAACAATTCTATATCGGAATTGGCAACTTTTCCGAGGCTGTCGGTAAAGTCCCTCTGATTTATGACTGGCGCGCACCGGTCAGTGGATTGTTTTATGATTTTGATAAAGGACCGGCTTCCTATCAGGCACCAGGTGGTTTGATGGAAGGGGAAATTACGTCCAAATGGCAGTACAAGATTCGAAATGGTAAAATGATCTACGAATTTGAAAGTGATATGAAAATCGATGATGATATTTTGAAAGCAGAATTAGGATCTAATGGAGATGTGCAGCTGAAAAACATCATTCGCACAATCCAGAAAGAACAAAATGCCATCATCAGAAATACCAAGGACAGAATTTTGGTCATTCAGGGTGTGGCAGGAAGCGGAAAAACTTCTGTGGCTCTTCACAGAATAGCGTATCTGTTATACCACGACCGAAAAAATCTGAAATCCTCCAATATTTTGATTTTATCCCCAAATGGAGTATTTTCGGATTATATTTCCCATATTTTGCCGGAATTGGGAGAAGAAAATATTCAGGAAATGAGCTTCGATCTGTTTGCGTATCAGGAATTGAAGGATACGGTGACAGATTGTGAAGATAAGTATGATTTTATCGAGCAGAGCATCGACAATCCAAAAGGCAGAGAATGGTATTGGAATAAACAGTCAGATGAATTTATCAACCAGATGGAAGGCTATCTGATAGAATTGGAAGATGAGTTGATGCGTTTTAAAGATATCAATTATCGAGGATATAAGATTACATCTTCCCAGTTGATTCATCTGTTTTATGAGAAATTTCTGGATCATCCGCTGTTGTCCCGTATGGATGCGGTGATGGAATATGTGATTGATGAATATGAAACACTGGCGGGAAAAGATTTGCCGGAAGAAGAAAAAATCATTTTCCAGGAAAAATTCATGAACTTGTATGAAACCAGAGATTTGTATAAGATTTATCAGAGATTTCTGGACAGCATTGATTATCCTTCCCTGCCGGATGTGCCTTACGAGCAGCGTGTGTTGCCGTATGAAGACGTTTATCCGCTGCTTTATATGAAATATCGTCTGGTAAGCGGCGGACACAGAAGAAATATCAAGCATCTGGTTATCGATGAAATGCAGGATTATACCAAAATGCAGTATCTGATTTTGGCAAAATTATTCCCTTGCAGAATGACCATTCTGGGAGACAAAGCCCAGACGATGGACGAGCAGATGCACGATGTGACCAGATTTTTGCCGAAGATTCTGGGAAAAGATATGCGTACGATCGTGATGAACAAAAGTTACCGCAACACAGTGGAAATTGCCCGCTATGCCGAAAGTATTGTTGGAAATACGGATATGGATCTGTTTGAACGTCACGGAAAGCCAGTGGAAGAACGAAGTGTGAAACATCTCGATGAAGCAGTGGAAATCATACTCAAAAATCTCAAACTGCAAAAAGATCAGTTTGAGACAGCAGCTGTGCTTGCAACAACAGAAAAAGAGGCAAAGAAAATCCATAAGCTGCTGGAAAAACGCATGAAAGAAACAGGAACGCATGCACAGCTTTCCTACATCGACAGAGACAGCAGCAGTTTTAAAAAGGGAATTACGGTGACCACCTTTTATCTGGCAAAAGGGCTGGAATTCGATCAGGTGTTTACCATTTATGGACAGAATAAAAATGAACCGATCATCCGACAGGCAAGATATATTTGTGCGACAAGAGCGTTGCATGAATTGTATATGCTGGAGCTACTGGATTAAGTTAAAAAAGCAGATAGGTGGATGCGAATGCATCCTCTTATCTGCTGATTTTATATTTGAAATTATTATGATGCGGATAGAGTTATCTAAATGAAAAAATTTGTCGGAGCATATTTAGGTATCTACTGTTTCGGACAAATATATCCTTTCTTATCTAATTCCTGCACGATCAAATCCAGTGTCTCCTCCGTAGCAGCAGACAAGGTATGATAATGATACCCGGAAGTAATTGTATTCAGCGGAAAGGATTTTCCGCTTTGGATTTCTAAGAGAAATTTCTGAACATCCAGACGGGATGCAATTTTTAATGATGCTGATAAGTGACCATATACACGATGATTCACAGAAACATCTTCTGCAATGCCTCCGAAATCTACAATGGTGTTCAATTCGTCTTCCATTTGTTCATCCGTGTGGAAAACTTTGATGATACGAGTTGGTTTACATGGTGTATTTAATACATAACCGCGATGGGTGGAAATAATATCGTATTGATCTGCGCGAATCAGGGCAATATCCTGCACAATCACCTGACGGCTTACAGAAAAATGCTCTGCAAGAAAGGCACCAGAAAGTGGTGTCTGTGTAGTCGAGAGCATACGTAAAATTTCCTGGCGGCGTTCATTTCCTTTCATGATCTGTGTGTTCCTTTCCCAATAAATCGTAATATGATGATAAAGTCGAAATTTACTCTGACTTTTTAATACACGTATGTGGTTTTGAGATTCTAAAAACCATTATCTTTATCTTCCTTGAAAATGGAAAGAAAGTCAATACATAATTTCATACAAAATTTAGAAAAACTTACGAATCACTTTCTTGCATGTGAAACGGTCTCCGTTTAAGATAGAGAAAAGATATATTTAGGCAAAATCTGGATATACTAAAGAAAAGAGAGGGTGCAGATATGAATGTAAAAGACAACAAGCCAAAACGTCCATGGATTATTTATTATGGAATTATGATGGCAGTTATTTTGCTTTTGAATTTGGTGGTTATGCCTTTGATCACAGAGGGCAGCGTGGAAGAAACTACCTACAATGAGTTTCTTCAGGATATCAAGCAGGGTAAAGTAACCAAGATTGAAGTACAGGAACAAAATTATGCTATTTATTATGTGGTGGAAGAAGATGGAAGAGAACAGATTTGCAAGACAGGTATGATGGAAGACCCTGATTTTGTAAGTCGTTTGGAAGATACCAATGTGGAGTTTGGTGCAGTCATTCCACAGCAGGAATCGGCTGTTTTGTCATTTTTAATGAGTGTGGTAGTTCCGATTATCATTTTTATTGTTTTAGGAAACTGGTTATCCAAAAAGATGGCAAAAAATATGGGCGGCGGTGCGATGAGTTTCGGAAAGAGCAACGCGAAAGTATATGTAAAATCTTCCACAGGTATCAAATTTTCTGATGTTGCGGGAGAGGATGAAGCCAAAGAGTTGCTGACGGAAATCGTGGATTATCTTCACCACCCAGAACAGTATCAGGCGATCGGTGCAAAGATGCCAAAAGGCGCACTTCTGGTAGGACCTCCTGGAACTGGTAAGACCTTGCTTGCGAAAGCGGTTGCCGGTGAAGCAAACGTGCCATTTTTCTCTATTTCCGGTTCTGAATTTGTGGAAATGTTTGTTGGTATGGGTGCGGCAAAAGTGCGTGACCTCTTCAAGCAGGCAAACGAAAAAGCCCCATGTATCGTATTTATCGATGAAATCGATACGATTGGTAAAAAACGTGATGGTAATTTCAGCGGCAATGACGAAAGAGAACAGACATTAAACCAGTTGCTTACAGAAATGGATGGTTTCGATGGGTCGAAAGGCGTTGTTATCCTGGCTGCGACCAACCGTCCGGATTCTCTGGACCCGGCGCTCCTTCGTCCGGGACGATTCGACCGTCGTATTCCGGTAGAATTGCCTGACCTGAAAGGTAGAGAAGATATCTTAAAAGTTCATGCAAAGAATATCAAAATTGCAGACAATGTAGATTTTGCTGCAATCGCAAAAGCAGCATCTGGAGCATCCGGTGCAGAACTTGCTAATATTGTTAACGAAGCAGCTCTTCGTGCCGTACGAAATGGACGTCGTTTTGCAACACAGGCAGATATGGAAGAAAGTATTGAAGTTGTTATTGCCGGATATCAGAAGAAAAACAGAGTTCTTTCTGATAAAGAAAAGCTGATTGTTGCGTACCATGAAATCGGACATGCGTTGGTAGCTGCAAAACAGACCCATTCTGCTCCGGTTCATAAGATTACTATTATTCCTCGAACATCTGGTGCATTGGGATATACCATGCAGGTAGAAGACGGGGAACATTTCCTGATGTCCAAGGAAGAATTGGAAAATAAAATTGCAACATTTACCGGAGGACGTGCCGCAGAAGAATTGATTTTCAAAACAATTACCACTGGTGCTTCTAATGATATTGAGCAGGCAACAAAGATTGCCAGAGCGATGATCACACGTTTTGGTATGAGCGATGAATTTGATATGGTTGCTATGGAACATGTGACTAACCAGTATCTGGGAGGCGACACTTCTCTCGCTTGTTCTTTTGAAACTCAGACGAATATCGATAAGAAAGTAGTGGAACTGGTGAAAACACAACATGAAAAAGCATTGAAGATTTTGCAGGATAATATTATGAAACTTCATGAATTGGCCAAGTATTTGTATGAAAATGAAACCATTACTGGGGAAGAATTTATGAAAATATTAGAAAATTAAGAAAAAAATCCAGAAAATCTTGTTCAAATGTTCCGAGTTTGTTATAATAGTAAAAATATTGTACGTGGAAAAACTATAAGGAGGCAAATTTATGGAACATCATAATCCGTTGTTAGAAAACTATCAGGGTAAAAAATTTATTACAATTGGTGAGCTCATGCTTCGTCTGACTCCTCCAAACTACGAAAAGATTCGTGTGGCAAGTAACTTTGAAGCAAGTTATGGCGGAAGTGAAGCAAACATTGCATTGGCATTGGCAAACCTGGGCGTTGACAGTACCTTTTTCTCTGTTGTACCAAACAACAGTATTGGAAAAAGTGCGATTCGTATGCTGAGAAGTAATGATGTACACTGTACACCAGTGATTTTAAGTACACCGGAAGAAACACCATCTCATCGTTTAGGAACTTATTATCTGGAAACCGGATACGGAATTCGTGCCAGCAAAGTAACTTATGACAGAAAGCACAGTGCGATTACCGAATATAATTTTGATAATGTTGATATGGCAAGTCTTCTGGAAGGATTTGACTGGCTGCATCTGAGTGGAATCACACCAGCGCTCGGAGACAACTGCAGAAAGATGATCATGACAGCAATCAAAACTGCAAAAGAAAAAGGTCTGACCGTCAGCTTCGATGGTAACTTCAGAAGTAAATTGTGGACATGGGAACAGGCTCGCGATTTCTGTACTGAGTGTCTGCCATACGTAGATGTATTGTTTGGAATCGAACCATATCATCTGTGGAAAGATGATGAAGATCACAGCAAGGGAGACTGGAAAGACGGTGTACCGCTGCAGCCATCCTATGAACAGCAGGACGAAGTCTTCCAGCATTTTGTAGAAAGATATCCAAACCTCAAATGTATCGCTCGTCATGTACGTTATGCACACAGCGGTAGTGAAAACAGCCTGAAAGCATATATGTGGTATGAAGGACACACATTTGAAAGCCGTTTGTTCACATTTAATATTCTGGACCGCGTTGGTGGCGGCGATGCATTTGCGTCCGGTTTGATTTATGCGATGATGCACAAATATCGTCCAATGGATATGGTAAACTTCGCGGTTGCCAGCAGTGTAATCAAACATACTATCCACGGCGATGCAAACATTACTGACGATGTAGATACCATTCGCAATTTGATGAATATGAATTACGATATCAAACGTTAATTGTAATATTTTCAAAAGAAGAATCTCGCTATGCGAGATTCTTTTTTTGCAGGATATTATGGAATCTTGCAGAAATATAAAAAACCCTTTGAAATTACCAGAATTTGTGGTATTATTCCTCTATGTATTTTTAACATGGAAAAAATGTAGCTATTCAGCCTCGATTTCCGGGAAAATATTGAATAACTACAAAGAGTTTATTGTGATAGAGGAGGAAGACAATGGAAAAAGAAGTTGTTTCCAAGAATTTTATTGAACAGATTATAGAAAAAGACCTGGCAGAAGGAAAATATGAAACCATCTGCACTCGTTTTCCACCAGAACCAAACGGTTATCTGCATATCGGACATGCAAAATCCATCCTGTTAAACTATGGACTTTCTCAGGAATACAATGGTAAATTCAACCTGCGTTTTGATGATACAAACCCAACAAAAGAAAAAATCGAGTTTGTAGAATCCATCAAAGCTGACGTACAGTGGCTGGGCGCAAACTGGGAAGACAGACTGTTCTTCGCATCCAACTATTTTGAACAGATGTATGAAGCTGCTGTAAAACTGATCAAAAAAGGAAAAGCATTTGTATGTGACCTTTCCGCAGAAGAAATCCGTGCATACCGTGGTACATTGACAGAACCAGGTAAAAACAGCCCATACAGAGACAGAAGCATTGAAGAAAACCTGGATTTATTCGAAAGAATGAAAAATGGAGAATTCGAAGACGGAAGCAAAGTTCTTCGTGCTAAAATTGATATGGCATCCCCTAACATCAACATGCGTGACCCTGTAATTTACCGTGTGGCTCATATGACACACCACAATACAGGAGATGCATGGTGCATTTATCCAATGTATGACTTTGCTCATCCAATCGAAGATGCAATCGAAGGGGTAACACATTCTATTTGTACACTGGAATTTGAAGACCATCGTCCACTGTATGACTGGGTTGTTAAAGAATTGGAATATCCATTCCCACCAAAACAGATTGAATTTGCAAAATTATATCTGACAAACGTGGTTACCGGTAAACGTTACATCAAACGTCTTGTAGAAGAAGGTATCGTAGATGGATGGGATGACCCACGTCTGGTATCCATTGCAGCTTTGAGACGACGCGGATTTACACCAGAATCCATCAAATTGTTTGTAGAACTGTGTGGTGTTTCCAAAGCAAACAGCTCTGTTGATTATGCAATGCTGGAATACTGCATCCGTGAAGACCTGAAATTAAAACGTCCACGTGTGATGGCTGTTCTGGATCCACTGAAACTGATCATCGACAACTATCCAGAAGGACAGATGGAAGAACTGGAAGCTCCAAACAACCTGGAAAATGAAGAACTGGGAACAAGAATGGTTCCATTTGGAAAAGAACTGTACATTGAAAGAGAAGACTTCATGGTAGAACCACCAAAGAAATACAAACGTCTGTACCCAGGCAATGAAGTTCGTCTGATGAATGCATATTTTGTAACATGTACAGGATATGATACAGATGAAGACGGCAATGTAACAGCAGTTCATTGTACTTATGATCCAGCTTCCAAAGGCGGAAATTCTCCAGATGGAAGAAAAGTAAAAGGAACAATTCACTGGGTAAGTGCTCAGGACAATGTAAAAGCAGAAGTTCGTCTGTATGAAAATATCATTGATGAAGAAAAAGGTGTTTACAACGAAGATGGTTCTCTGAACCTGAATCCAAATTCTTTGACAGTAGTAAAAGACTGCTATTTGGAACGTAGCCTGAAAGATGCAAAAGCATACGACAGCTTCCAGTTTGTAAGAAATGGATTCTTCTGCGTAGATTACAAAGATTCTACAGAAGATGCGCCAGTATTCAATCGTATCGTATCTCTGAAGAGTTCATTCAAATTAGCAAAATAATTGTTTTGAGCAACAGAAGATTTTATAAATACGGTATGTAAAAAGGAGATACTTATGGGAAGTAGTTATAAAGACGATACATCCGATGATTTAGTTGTATTAACATTGGATGGAAACGAAACAGTAGAATGTGCTGTTGTTGGTATTTTTGAAGCATCCAATGGTATGGAATATATTGCGTTGCTGCCAAATGATGGAGCAGACGCTGATACTGGAGAGGTTTATCTGTATCGCTACAGCGAAACAGAGGGAGAAGAACCAGAACCAATTCTGGAAAATATTCTGGATGATGATGAATTTGAAATTACATCTGATGCATTTGATGAATTCCTGGATTTAATGGAATTTAATGATTTGTTTATAGAAGAATAATAAAAATTTGAGACCAGTTGGGTTTATTTCCCAACTGGTTTTTTGTATAATAATAACAGATATTGTATTGTGCGAGATTCTTTATAATAAAAACCACGGCACAATATAAGAAAAACATGACAGACAGGAGGAATGACGATGACAGCAGCAGAATTAGTAAGTGTACTGGAGATGCAGGAAGAAATTCTTCAATTTTCCAATTTTACCAATGAAGATGCGTGGGAATTGGGAAATACAATTGTTATGGAGGCAAGACGTTTGGGTGCATCGATTTCCGTTCGTATTCGATTAAATAATGGATATACCGTTTTTCAGTATGGTATGAACGGAACCAATCTTTATCATGAACAATGGATGACAAGAAAAGAGAACACCGTGCGAACACTGGAAAAGAGCAGCATGCGTGTCTATATGGAACTGCAGGATGCACAGAAAACATTAGAAGACAAGTTATTAGATCCTCGAGAATATGCTGCATGCGGCGGTGGCTTCCCGATTCGCATTGAAGAAGTGGGAGTGATTGGTAGCGTGGTAGTATCCGGTATGGGTCATGTGGCAGATCATGATCTGCTAGTAAAATGCATCAGTAAATATCTGCATGTGGCAGAGATACCAAGAATCAGAACTGTATAAAATGAGACAAAATAAAAGGGAAAATCGGCATTGGCGATTTTCCCTTTTGTTTATTAACTGAGTGGCATTTCATACTTGGGTTGGGTACAAATTATAAAAAAATTTATATATGACCAAAGCAAGAACTAAAAGCAGAAATGCATGGATAAAATAAATAAAAAAATTGCAATACGCCAGAATAAGCTGTATTGATATTGATGTACGGGCAAAATTTGCAAAAAAATTAGTATGAGCCCAACAACAAGCAATTTTATCGTGTAGAATAGTTATCTTTGAAAAAATGTGCCATATCCTCCGGCAATAGTGCAGTAAAACACATCTGTTTTTTCGTGATTGGATGCACAAATTCCAGTGCATAGGAATGCAGTGCCTGTCGGTCCATCATTCGATTTTCAGGATTATATAGCCCGTCTCCTGGTAATGGATGTCCGATAGAAGTCATATGCACACGAATCTGATGTGTACGTCCAGTTTCCAACTTTAATTTGACCAGAGAAATTCCCTGAGAAGGGACATCTGCATATACAGAAAGCTGAGAAGCAGTTTTATAGGCAAGTCTTTGGTAATGGGTAACAGCTTTTTCACCATGTTCCCAGTCAACCTGGCGTTCTATGACGGATTCTCCTTTTCGACCAATCGGTGCATCAACGATGCCTTGTTCGTTGGGACAACCTTCTACAATTGCAAGATACGTTCTGTGAATTTCTCTGTTTTTCATTTGTTCCGAAAGAATCGCACCGCTCAGCATATTCTTTGCAAGAATCAAAAGTCCGGTCGTATCACGGTCCAGACGGTTGATGCATCGATATACGAAAGGAATTCCTTGAGAAGCATAGTAGTAAGCAACGCCATTGGCCAGTGTATTTTCATAATTTCCCTGGGATGGATGAATCGGTGTATCAGCCTGTTTGTTGATAACCAGAATGTCTTCATCTTCATAAATAATATCCAGTGGAAGAGGAACTGGCGGAATTTTTTCGGATGCTTCTTCATCTTCCAGAATAATGGTCAGCTGATCATCCTTTTCCAGTGGATAATAAAATAAGGCAGGTTCCTCATTTTTTAAAACAGTTCCTGGGTGTTGTTTTAAATACGTGCGGATATGCTTGGAATATCCATTGGCGATCAGAAAATCCCAGATTCTTTTTTCGTGATATTCTGCAGTGATTTTATAAGTAAATATTCTTTTCATATAAATCTCCATTCCGTTGCCGTTCCATTGGCGATACAAATAGCAATGAAAGATTTTCTTTCACGATGTATCCATATCATGCCTGGCGTAAAGGGAAGAAACAAAAATGTTTCGTCCGATGTTATTGTAAGCATCAGGAAAGGGAACGTCAAGTGGCAGGATAAAGAAGAAAATTCACCCTGCGAGATTTGTTGAATTTCAGAATTAAGAATTGTAGATTTGCAAGAAGTGTGTTAAAATAACCAACAGATAGATGAGGTTTTGAGATTTATTAATATTTCGTATAATGAAAGGTGGTTAATCATGGAAAAAGAAAAGTACGTTGCATATGTTGGTACGTATACCCATGGAAGCAGTATCGGGATTCATTTGTATGATGTAGATGTAGAGGAAGGAACTTTGACACCGCGAAAAGTTGTTCCGGTTAACAACTCCTCCTATGTAGTTAAGTCAAAAAATGGTAAATATTTGTATTCAATTGCCGATGAAGGCGTGGCAGTATTTGCAATTGAAGAAGACGGTGATTTAACACTGATTAATAAGGTTGATATTGATGGTATGCGTGGATGTCATCTTTCTGTAGATGATAAGGGCAAGTACTTATTTGTTGGTGGATACCATGATGGAAAAGTAACGGTTGTACATACCCATCAGGATGGTCGTTTGGGACGTGTATTTGATGGTGTATTTCATAGAGGAATCGGAAGTGTGGCAGAACGTAACTTCCGTCCACATGTAAGCTGTGTACAGATTACTCCAGAAGGAAAATATGTATGTGCAGTTGATAATGGCATTGACCAGGTAAAAATTTACAGAATTAATGAATTAAAGAATCGTATTGAACTGGCAGATATTCTTCGTTGCAAACGTGAATCTGCACCGAGAGAAATCCTGTTCAGCAAAGATGGAAATTATGCGTACATCTTATTTGAATTGAGAAATGAAGTTGGTGTATACAAATACAGCGACCATGGAAAAACACCGGAGTTTGAACTGGTTCAGGTGATTTCCACTGTTACCGATGGACGTGACAGCAGACATGACTGTGCAGCGGCTATGCAGATTTCTCCAGATGGAAACTATCTGTTCACTTCTACTGCAGGGGAAAATGCTGTAGCAATGTTTGCCATCAATCCAGAAGATGGAACATTGAGAAAAGATTTTGTACTTCCAATCAGTGGGCAGTATCCAAAAGCAATTGCATTGTTCCCGGATGGAAAGCATATTGCAGTTGTAAATCATGAATCAAACAGTATTACAACATTTGCTATCAATTATGAAAAGAAATTACTGGTTATGAAGGGAAGACCGATGAAGGTTGAAACTCCAAACTGCATTTTGATGAGTAAAGTAGAGAATTAAATGAAGGGAAAACCTGAAATTAAATTCTTTGGAATTGGTTTCAGGTTTTTTATTTAATGGGAATTTCCTATTAAATAAACCTTTCGGGGGAACGCAAAATTTAACATTAGGAGGTTTTTATTTTATGAAAAGAAAAATCAGAACGTATAGCGGGACAACCAATCCTGCAATTACAGAGCGTGAATTGAAAAATCGTGCAGTTGCAAGAAAAGCAGCGGCAGAGGGTATGGTACTTTTGAAAAATGAAGGCGTATTGCCTTTGAAATCAGGTTGTAAGGTAGGATTGTTTGGAAGTGGCGCAGGACAGACAATCAAAGGCGGTACCGGTTCTGGTGATGTAAATGAGCGAGAAGTGGTCAATGTATATCAGGGACTTGTAAATGCCGGAGTTGATATTGTCAGCAAAGAATGGGTAGAAGATTTCCAGAAACGTTATGTGAAATCCAGAGAAGACTGGAAAGCAGCGATTTTGAAAGATATGGAAGGAAAAGCACCTACAGAATTGTTTCAGATTTATTCCAACCACAACTATAAAATGCCGGATGGAAGATCGATTTTAGACAGTGACATGGCGGATACGGATCTTTTTATTTATGTAGTAAGCCGAATTGCAGGAGAAGCTGCGGACCGTTATGACCAGCCGGGAGATTATTACCTGACAGAACACGAAAAAGAAGATTTGAAAGTACTGGCTTCTCAGGGAAAAGATATGGTAATCATAATCAATACGGGCGGTCAGATTGATATGAAAGATATTCTTGCAATCCCAAATGTAAAAGCAGTTGTAAATATGATGCAGCCTGGTATGGAAGGAGGCAATGCACTTGGGGATATTTTGACAGGAAAAGTAACACCAAGTGGAAAACTGACCGATACATGGGCAAAGAACTATTCTGATTTCCCAAATTCCGCAACATTCAGTCATAATAATGGTGATGTGTACACTGAAAAATACGAAGAAGGTATTTATGTGGGATACCGTTATTTTGACAGTTTTCAGGTGGATGTGGAATATCCATTTGGATATGGATTATCTTATACCGATTTTGCGTTGACAACAGAAAAAATCTGGACAGACGGCAATGAAATTCATGTGAAAGTAACGGTACAAAATACAGGAACAACATATTCTGGAAAAGAAGTAGTACAGGTGTATGTATCATGTCCGCAGAATGATCTGCCGAAAGAATACAAACGTTTGTGTGGATTTGGCAAGACAAAAGAACTGGCACCGCAGGAAAGTGAGACACTGACAATCGTAATTCCAGCGTCTGCTTTGACTTCTTTCCATGAAACATCTGTATCCTGGGTACTTGAGAAAGGTACATATGGTATCTGGGTAGGAAATTCTTGTCAGGCAGTTTCACTGGATGGTGTTTTAACTGTGGAAAATGATGTAGTTATGGAAACAGTTTCTCATATTTGTTCTCTTCAGGAAGAATTGAAGGAACTTGTATGTGAAAAAAGCAAAGCGTTGGAAGAAGCATGGATAAAAGAAGCCGAAGCTCTGACACCAATCGTATTTGCTCCAAAAGCAGCAGATAAGAAGAAAGTCGAAAAGAATACATATGACGCTATGGCAGAAGAATTGGCAGAAAAACTGACAAACGAAGAACTTTTGGCTATGGTAATGGGAGAAATTAGCAAGGGACAGGAAAGTGCACTTGGCGGAGCAGGTATCATGGTTCCAGGTGCAGCAGGAGAAACTAGTGGCATATTAGAAGAAACATATGATGTTCCAGGGATTTCCATGGCAGATGGTCCGGCAGGACTTCGTCTGATTAAGAAATATGATATCAATACAGAAACCGGTGAAGTCTATGATGTAGGTCTTCTGGCTGCTTTGGAAGGCGGATATTTCAATAAAAATGAAGTGCATGAAGGCGCAGATACCTATTATCAGTATTGTACCGCATTTCCAATCGGAACACTGCTTGCACAATCATGGAATCCGGAATTGTTGGAAGAAGTAGGACAGGCGGTAGCTGTAGAAATGCAGGAATTTGGTGTTGCATGGTGGCTTGCACCGGGTATGAATGTACATAGAAATCCTCTTTGTGGACGTAACTTCGAATATTATTCCGAAGATCCAATGCTTACCGGTATGACAGCGGCAGCGATTACACGTGGTGTGCAGTCTGTAGGCGGTGTGGGAACGACCATCAAACATTTTGCATGCAATAATCAGGAAGATAACCGTATGGGTTCCAATTCCATTCTTTCCGAACGTGTACTTCGTGAAATTTATCTGAAAGGATTCGAAATTGCCGTTAAGACAGCACAGCCTATGGCAATTATGACTTCCTACAACCTGGTAAATGGCGTCCATACACCAAACAGTAAAGATTTGTGTACTATAGTTGTAAGAGAGGAATGGGATTTTCAGGGAATCATTATGACCGACTGGACGACCACATTGCCAGAAGGCGGAAGTATTTCCTGGAAATGTGCAAAAGCAGGAAATGATCTGATCATGCCTGGATTCCAGGGGGACGTTGACAGTATTCAGACTGCATTGGCATCTGGAGAACTGACACGAGAAGATTTGAAGGCGTGTGTGGTTCGTATGCTGAAGGTGATCTATCAGACACTGGGATATGAAGATAGTGTGGCTTATGGAGCACAGTTTAAAGACATGAAGCCTTATGTGCGTGTAGAAAGATAAATTTATATAATATAAAACCGGCATCCGTGTGGTTTAGTGGTCACACGGATGCCTGTTTTTGTGAAATCTTAGTCATAAATTTTATGTAAATGATCCATCCTTGCCCCCATATTCAAAAGCAAAGCATCCGCCAGCACAAGGGCAGCCATAGATTCCACGACCACAACGGCACGTGGAACGATGATCGGGTCGTGACGTCCTTTGATGGAGATTTCGATTTCTTCGCCGGATTTGTTTACGGTCTGCTGCATTGCTGCAATGGAAGGAGTTGGTTTGATGGCTGTACGGAAAATCAGGTCACTTCCATCGCTGATACCGCCCAAAATACCGCCGGCGTAGTTTGTCTTTTTGCAGACTGAGCCATTTTTATCGATACCAAAAGCATCGTTGTTGGTAAGTCCGGTAGCCGTAGCACAGGCAAATCCGGAACCGATTTCAAATCCTTTGACAGCACCGATAGAAAACATGGCTTTTGCCAGATTTGCGTCCAATTTTTCGAAGACTGGATCGCCGAGCCCTGCAGGCATTCCTTTCACAACACATTCTATGATACCGCCGGAAGAATTCTGTTCCTGCATACACTGATTCAGATAGTCAGAAGCTTTTACAGCAGCTGTGGCATCTGGCATATATAATGGATTGTTGAAAATTTCTTCCTGATTAAATGTTTCAATCTGTACCGGTCCGATAGATAAAGTATAAGCGGTAAGCGTAATTCCCAGTTCAGAAAGCAGTTTAGATGCAATAGCGCCAGCAGCTACGCGTCCGATCGTTTCACGACCGGAAGAACGTCCGCCGCCGCGGTAGTCACGAAATCCATATTTTTCATCAAATGTATAATCTGCATGTCCTGGACGATAATAAGAAGCAATTTCTGAATAATCTTTGGAACGCTGGGAAGTATTTCTTACTAAGAGAGAAATTGGTGTTCCTGTCGTTTTTCCTTCAAAAACGCCGGAGAGAATCTCTACGGTGTCATCTTCCTTTCGTGGGGTAGCAAAACGGCTTTGCCCCGGTTTTCTTCGATTTAAAAATATCTGAATATCCTGTTCATTTAAGGAAAGTCCCGCAGGGCAGCCATCTACAACGACACCGATACCTGCACCATGGGATTCGCCCCAGGTAGTAATTTTGAAAATTGTTCCGAATGTTGAACCTGCCATAGTGTCTCCTTGTCTACAAATTTTATTTTATCAAAGATTATAGACCAGGGAATTAAATTTGTAAAGAAATTGACAAAATAAGTCTGACAGTTTTATAATAAAAATAACTTTGCTATTTTTATGAGACAGTAAAGTACAATGAAAAATGAAATAATGGAAAACAGTTTGGCAAGTGTTGGACTGTTACGATATTTTACAGAAAGGAAGTGTTATTGATGGAAGGTGGACCTGGGCCTCGAAGTTGGAATTGTTATTGTAGAAACTTAAAATAGAAGCAGGCAGGTCAACCAGGAGCTGTCTGCTGGGTATGTAGACAGCCAGTAGGTATTTTGGGGCAAAATACTTACGGAGAAAGGAAGTCAGTAGCATGATTAAAATTTTCAGAACCATTGATCGAAATGTACATCAGATCAGTGAAGCACAGGAAGGCAGCTGGATTTCATTAATCAATCCGACAGCTACCGAGTTGGTTGAAATCGCAGAAACATACGGCATTGACGTAGATCATTTGCGGGCACCTCTGGATGAAGAAGAACGTTCCCGTATCGAAGTGGAAGATAACTATACGTTGATTCTGGTAGACATTCCTGTGATTGAAGAACGTATTGATAAAGACTGGTATGGAACCATTCCTATGGGTATTGTTGTTACCGATACGATGATCTTTACCGTATGTCTGGAAGAAACACCGGTTATCGATTCTTTCATGGACGGACGTGTTAGAAACTTTTATACGTACAAGAGAACACGTTTTATTTTGCAGCTGCTTTATAAAAATGCATCCATGTATTTGCATTATCTGCGAATTATCGATAAAAAGAGTGAAGAAATCGAAGAAAAGATGCATAAAGCACAGAAGAATCAGGAACTTTTGGAACTTCTGGAGCTGCAGAAATCTTTGCTGTACTTTACCACATCTCTTCGTTCCAATGAAGTAGTATTGGAAAAACTGATGAAGGTAGACAGCATTAAGAAATATCCGGAAGATGAAGAACTTTTGGAAGATGTTATTATTGAAAATAAACAGGCGATTGAGATGGCACATATTTACAGCGGTATTTTGAGTGGAATGACAGATTCTTTTGCATCTATCATTTCCAACAACTTGAACATCGTTATGAAATTTATGACAACGATCACAATCGTAATGTCCATTCCTACAATGATATTCAGTGCGTATGGTATGAATGTAAATATCAAGGGAATGCCATTTGCCAGCAATCCGATGGGATTTTTGTATGTTATTTTAATTTCCCTGGCAATCAGTTTGGTCGTAGCATTTATTTTCCGAAAGAAAGATTTGTTTTAAAAATGAGGCGGGAATATCTGTAAAGATAGGTGGTAATACTAATTACGATTTGGAGGCTATATGGATTTTTTGACAAAGTTAGAACGTAAATTTGGCAGATATGCCCTTACAAACTTAACCCAGTATATCATTGTTACGTATGTGGCTGGGTATTTGCTGTATATAATTAATCCGAGTATTCTGCAGTACATTACTCTGGAACCGTATTATATACTGCATGGACAGATTTGGCGATTAGTCAGTTGGATTTTGATTCCGCCGTCTACACCGGATTTGTTGACGATCATCAGTTTGATTTTCTATTATCAATTAGGTACAACATTGGAAAGAACCTGGGGAACATTCCGTTATAATGTATATATTTTTCTGGGATTGTTTATGACCATTTTTGGCGCATTTTTCCTGTATTTTATGGCAGGAGGCAATATTTTGCTTCTGCAGATGGGTGAAATGTTCAGTACATACTATGTAAGTATGTCTATTTTCCTTGGATTTGCTATGACTTATCCAAATATGCAGGTACTGTTTATGATGTTTATTCCATTGAAAATTAAATGGTTGGGAATCGTGGAAGTGGCACTGCTTCTGGTCGAAATGATCAATGGAACCTGGGTATCACGTGTGGCTATTATCTGTTCTTTGATGAACGTTATTATATTTTTCCTTGCAAATCGAAATATGCGTCGGTTTCACCCGAATGAGATTCGCAGAAAACAAAAGTATCAGTCAGCTGTGAGAAAAGGACAGAACAATAGTATAACAAAACACAAGTGTGCTATTTGCGGAAGAACAGAACTGGATGGGGATCATCTGGAATTCCGTTTCTGTTCCAAATGCAATGGTAATTATGAGTATTGTCAGGATCATTTATTCACGCACACACATGTTCAATAGGAGGAACAGCGTATGAAGCGGACCAAAATTATTTGTACAATGGGGCCAAACACCAGTAATGAAGAAATGATGAAAAAGTTAATGCTGGCAGGAATGGATATTGCCAGATTTAATTTTTCTCATGGGACACACGAAGAACAGAAAGAACGCATGGATTTGCTGAAAAAAGTTCGTAAAGAATTGAAACTTCCAATTGCGATTCTTCTGGATACAAAAGGACCGGAAATCAGAACGGGTCTTTTGAAAGATGGAAAGAAGGTAACATTACAGGAAGGTCAGACATTTACACTGACAACAGAAACTATTATTGGGGATGAAAATCGTTGCTCACAGACATATGCAGGTCTGGCAGAGGACGTTGCGCCAGGCGCTACTATTTTGATTGACGATGGATTGATTCAGCTTACCGTTGAAGAAATCAAAGGAACAGAAATTGTCTGTCGTGTAGTCAATGGTGGAGAACTGGGACAGCAGAAAGGAATTAACGTTCCAAATGTAAAAGTAAAACTTCCAGCTATCACAGAGCAGGATAAAAAAGATATCATTTTTGGTATCAGTCAGGGAGTTGATTTTATTGCAGCTTCTTTCGTAAGAAACAGTGCAGCAATCAAAGAAATCAAAGAATTACTTCATGCACATAATGCAGATTATATCGATGTAATTGCAAAGATTGAAAATGCAGAAGGTGTTGAAAATATCGACAAGATCATCAAAGCATCCGATGGAATCATGGTTGCCCGTGGTGACTTGGGTGTGGAAATTCCAGCTCATGAAGTTCCACATATTCAGAAAATGATTATCCGCAAATGTAATGAAAGTTATAAACCGGTAATCACTGCTACACAGATGTTGGATTCTATGATTCGTAATCCTCGCCCAACACGAGCAGAAGTAACAGACGTAGCAAACGCAATTTATGACGGTACAGATGCTATCATGCTTTCCGGCGAAACTGCAATGGGTAAATATCCTGAAGCAGCAGTTCAGATGATGGTACAGATTGCACAGTCTACAGAACCATTCCTGGATTATGAACGCCATCTGGCATATCGTGCACTGCGCGGATATAAGAATGTATCCAGTTCTGTTGGTCTTGCAGCTGTACAGACAACCGAAAATCTTGGAGCAAAATGTATCATTACACCAACTATGTCCGGACAGACAGCAAGATTGATTTCCAACTTCCGTCCGAAAGTGCCGATTTATGCCGTAAGTCCAAATGAATGGGCAAGAAGAAAAATGCAGATCTACTGGGGTGTAAAATCATTGCCAGGTTATCAGGAAGATTCTACAGAAAATATTATTTCACATGCTATGTATGTAGTAAAAAGAGACAAACTGATTCAGACTGGAGATATGGTTGTTCTTACCGCTGGTGACCCGGCTACCAACATGGTCGCAGGTCAGGGCGTTATGACAAACATGATGCACGTGATCCAGACAAAATAAAGCAAAACCATTGACAATGGAAAATGTCAAAAGAGGAGATTATGAGAAAATGAAAAAAGTACCATTCGTAACAAAGGAAAAATTAGATGAAATTGTCGCACAGGTGCCAACACCATTTCATCTGTATGATGAAAAAGGAATCCGTGAAAATGCAAAAGCACTGCAGGAAGCTTTTTCCTGGAACAAAGGATTTAAAGAATATTTTGCAGTAAAGGCTTGTGCAAACCCTACACTGATTCAGATTTTGCAGGAATACGGATGTGGATGTGACTGTTCTTCTATGACAGAGCTGATGCTTGCAAAAGCAATCGGCTGCAAAGAAGGAGACATCATGTTCTCTTCCAATGCAACACCGGCAGAAGAATATGCATATGCAGAAAAAATTGGTGCAATCATCAACCTGGATGATATTACACATATTGATTTCCTGGAAGAAACTATTGGATATATTCCGGAAACTATCAGCTGCCGTTACAATCCAGGCGGATTGTTCAAAATCAGCAATAGTATCATGGACAACCCTGGAGATGCCAAATATGGTATGACAACAGAACAGTTATTTGAAGCATTTAAGATTTTGAAAGCAAAAGGTGCAAAACGTTTTGGTATTCATGCATTTCTTGCCAGCAACACAGTAACCAATGAATATTATCCAATGCTTGCAAAAGTATTGTTTGAAGTTGCTGTAAAACTGAAAGAGGAAACAGGTGCTGATATTCAGTTCATCAACCTGTCTGGCGGTATCGGAATTCCTTACAAACCAGATCAGGAACCAAATGATATTCGCGTGATCGGTCAGGGAGTTAAGAGAGTATATGATGAAGTTCTTGTACCAGCAGGAATGGGCGATGTAGCAATCTACACAGAACTGGGACGTTTCATGATGGGACCATATGGATGTCTGGTTACAAAAGCAATTCATGAAAAACATACACACAAAGAATATATTGGATGTGATGCCTGTGCAGTAAACCTGATGCGTCCTGCTATGTACGGCGCTTACCATCACATCACAGTTATGGGCAAAGAAAATGAACCATGTGATCATATGTATGACGTGACAGGTTCTCTGTGTGAAAACAACGATAAATTTGCAATTGACCGTATGCTGCCAAAAATCGACAAAGGTGATTTGTTAGTCATCCATGATACAGGAGCACACGGATTTGCAATGGGATACAACTACAACGGAAAATTGAAATCTGCAGAAGTACTTCTGAAAGAAGACGGAAGTTTTGAAGTGATTCGCCGTGCGGAAACACCAGCAGATTATTTTGCAACATTTGATTGTTTCCCAATTTATAAGAAAATATTTGAATAATGTGGGCAGGGGAGCAGTGCGCTTCCCTGTTTTTTCGTTTGCTTATTTGTAATTCGGAGGGGACGGACGCAGATAATTGCTATTGCTTTTCAATAACAGGCCGCTCCTTCTCAGCTATCTTCTAAGATTGACTAAATTGACGCTCAGGAACGCCTTCGCGCCAAAGTCAATCTAAGAAGATGATTTTCGAACTCGCTGTTCCCCAATGTTATTGAAAAGCAATAGCAATTATCTGCTGTATTTTCCTCACGAAACAAATTGCGCCACTGAAATTAATTTCATATTCTACTTTTTCTCAAAAGTCTACGTCTTCGTAAACGTAACTTATATAGAAAAACGTAAAACATACATCATAAACTCCCGGACGCAATTTGTTTCGTGAGGATGGAAGGATTTCTATACCATTCCAAAGGCATGGGGTAAAGAGAGTCTGAAAATCCAGTGCTTACTAAGACTTTAACGCGAAGGCTCTCCTGAGCGTTAATTAGTCGCAGTTAGCACTTAGTTGAAGACGAACGACCTGCCTTTGGAATGGTATAG
>JAXJUX010000235.1:0-10923 GCA_036308845.1 Ruminococcus sp. | reverse complement strand
TTATTACAGTGTTTATAGTACTTTATAAAGAATTATTCTGTACAATTCACAAACAATTAACACAATTCAATTGCGAAATACCTTTTGACCCCAACATCTATTTTTCTAGAATAGACCCCGCCACCCCCGGAAGCTTCTTCGGATCCAGCAACTTCAGGGGTTTCGCACCACATTTTCCAGATTTTTTCTCACGTCTGAAGACACAGATAGATTCTATTTGAAGAAATATCAAAATTCCAATTCCCGCTGTACATTCGGAAATCGTTCCATATCCGTATGCGGAATGAATTTTGCTGCTTGCATACGAATGAGAAAATCCGGAATGGAAGCAAATTGCACGCAATACATTGTTTCGCAGAAGTATTGGATGTCTTTCAAACGTGTACGATCCAGAAGCAGGATACGGGCTCCATCCAAAGACGTATTGGCTATGCAAGTATAAGAATCCCGAGGCAAATCAGGGAATAAGCCAATGGTAATCGCCGATTCCAAATCGGAGTGTGCGGTAAAAGCACCGGACAGATAGCAGTGGGAAATATCTGTCTCGCTGCAGCCCGCTGTGTGCAGGAGGCAATCAATCATAGTGAATGCAGCAGCTTTGGTATCTAGATATTGATAGATATCTGTCTGAGAAAAATAGAGTGGTGTCCCAAGTTCAGATTCCTGTTCGTTGGCATAAACCACAGCATATTCTTGATCCTCCTGTAAGTAAATAATTCTTGGGGAGGCATCTGGATTTAATTCACCGGCAATATTGATCCATCCATGAAGGCGCATTTGGGCGAGCAGATCAATAATTCCGGAACCACAGATTCCGATAGGTTTTTGCTGTCCAATAGTTGTTGTGAAAATTTCATTTCCGATTATTTTTACCGTATCAATTGCACCAGGCTGCGCGCGGAGACCATAACGGCTGATATAACCTTCCAAAGCAGGTCCCGCAGCTCCGGCGCCAGCTATCAGCCATTCACGATTTCCAATGACCAGTTCGCCGTTTGTTCCAATATCAAAGAAAAGTTTGATATCGTCACTTTCAAGAAAATCCAGATTTAAAAGTCCGCTGATAATATCGCCGCCGATGTAATTGGAGGCAGCAGGGATGATATAGATCATACCGGAAAAATGCAATCCCAGTTCCTGTCCCCAAATCCATCCAGGATTCATGGTAACAGGGGAATAAGGCGAAAAGAATACGGTGCGTGCGTCTAATTTTAACAGAAAATGAATCATCGTTGTGTTTCCTGAAATAATCATAATCGAGCAATCAAATGCAGATATACCTGTTTCGTCCGTAAGTTGATGCATCAGATGTTCTAAGGTATGGATTGTTACAATCTGCAAATCGTCTATATGTGTCGGGTGCTCCATCGTGTAAGTGATACGTGTCAAAATATCAGTTCCATAAGCAATCTGTCCGTTCATTTCTTTTGCCTGAGCGATTACTTTTCCAGAATTCATATCAATCATTTGCATAACAATCGTCGTGGAACCATAATCTACCGCAAGTCCATAATGAAAATTGCGAGTGTCACCGCCTTCTATGGCAGTCATAACCCAATTGGAATCTTTGAACACGAGCGTTACCGTAACTTGATAATTGGATTCCTGACAAACGAAATACAGTGTTTGTAATATTTTCAATGGAATTTCTACGTTGGAATATCCTTTTTCAAGCAGGGACTGCAGGAGTTGCTGATGAAGGCTTGTAGGATTTTCTTCTGTAGGCGGCTGTATGATAAGAAATATTTTTTCACTAAATCGACGCATATAATCACCCCCTAAAAATAATAATAGTAATCATTACTGATGATGTAAATATATCGCATTCTTTTATAAATGGCAAGAGCAATTTCAGTGCATTACTAAAAATAGTAAATGAATGATAAATTTAGCTTCATAGTATAAAATTCAGAAAATTTGTTGACGGAAAATTATTCCGTCTATAAAATGTAGGTAATTATTTGATAAGAAGGTGATTACTTGTTGTACGTAAAGAAAGCAAATTTTGAAGATATAGAAAAGGAATATCTGTTTATCCGCGATATTCCTGCAGATGAAAATGGTTTTATGAACGAATGGAATGGTATTGCCAGGGAACGGTTTGACGAGGTTTTGGATATCATGATTGCTAATGCACGGGGCGAGAAACTGCCGGAAGGATTTGTTCCAGCGACGTCCCTGTTTTTGTGGAAAGAGGACGAAATCATTGGACTGTTTCGTATCCGTCATAACCTAAGTGAAGCGTTGCGGATTGGTGCCGGCCATATTGGATATTTTATTGCAAAACCATTTCGTGGAATGGGATATGGTACGGAAGGGCTGCGCCTGACGTTGCCAATCGCAAAAGAATTGATTCCGGAAGATGAAATTTATATGCGTGCAAATAAAAATAATCCGGCATCTTTGCATGTGATGCTGAACAATGGAGGGTATATACATCATGAGGATGATGGGAAAGTGTATGTGAGGATTCGAAAATGAAAATCATGGTGAGTGCTTGCCTTTTGGGTGAGAATTGTAAATATAACGGTGGCAATAACCGAAACGAAAAGGTTTTGGAATTTATAAAAGGGCATGAGGTAATTCCTGTTTGTCCGGAAGTGATGGGCGGTTTGCCAACGCCAAGGGTACCATCGGAAATCGTAAATGGTGTGGTAACATCGAGAGACGGAAGAAATGTAGACAAAGAATTTCGGACAGGAGCGCAGATTGAGTTTGAAAAAGCAATAAAAGAAAATGTGGATTTGGTGATTTTGCAATCCCGAAGCCCAAGCTGTGGTCCAAAAGAAATATACGATGGAACATTTTCAAAACAGAGAATTCCGGGGCAGGGCGTTTTTGCCAAACTGGTAATGGATTACGGATTTCGGGTGATAGATGTGGAAGATTTCTGATTGATGTAAAATGGAGATTTTCTGTTTATTACAAAATATATGAATGGAAAATATAGAAGGAAAGTGAAAAATGAAATTAGTATTTATTATTGGAAATGCAGCCGTTGGCAAAATGACAGTTGGACAGGAGCTCATGAAAATAACGGATTTGCGATTGTTTCATAACCATATGACAATTGAGCCTGTGATAGAGATATTTGGAGATTATAACAGTGCGATTGTAAGCAAACTTCGGGAAGTGATTTTTCAGGAATTTGCCAAATCTGATAATTACGGAATGATTTTTACCTATATGTGGGCGTTCGATCAGCAGTCAGATTGGGATTATATAGAGCATGTAAAACAGATTTTTGAACCATATGGAACGGAATTTTATTACGTAGAACTGGTGGCTTCCACCGAGGTGCGTTTTGAGCGGAATGTGACAGAAAACCGTCTGCAAAACAAAGCATCGAAAAGAGATATTGAAATATCAAACCAGAGGCTTATAGATGCAGATCGGCGGTATCGTCTGGAAAGTATGGATGGTGAGATAGCGTTTGATAATTACATGAAGATTGATAATACGGAGCTTGCACCGGAGGTTGTGGCGCAGATGATTAAACAGAAATTTGCGCTGTAATGGAGGCTTATGGACAAAGATTTGGAGTTCATGTATATGATTGGAGAAGTGTGAGGTAATGATGAAGAATTTAATAATCAGAAAAGAGACGGAAAACGATTACGCAGCAGTAGAACATATGATTCGCGAAGCATTTTGGAATGTCTATGCTCCAGGCTGCGATGAGCATTACATGGTACATGTGATGAGAAATCACGAAGATTTTATACCAGAGCTGGCGTTGGTAGCGGAACTGAATGGAGAAATCGTAGGAAATGTGATGTACACAAAAACAAAATTGGTGGATGAAGAAGGAAATGAAAAACCGATTCTTTCTTTTGGTCCGATTGGCGTTTTGCCAAAAGTACAAAGAAAAGGAATCGGCAAAGCAATGCTAGAGTATTCCTTTGAAAAAGCGGTGGAATTAGGATATGATGCGGTAGTCATTTATGGCAATCCAGCAAATTATGTGGCTCGTGGGATGAAAAGCTGTAAGAGATACAATATTTGCACTGAAAATGGTGTATTTAAGGCAGCCATGCTGGTAAAAGAATTAAAGCAGGATGTTTTTGATGGTCGTAAGTGGTTTTATCATGAAAGCGCAGCTTTGAATATTGATGAAAAAGAAGTGAAAAAATTTGATGCGCAGTTTGAACCAAAAGAAAAGAAATTTATGCCGAGTCAGGAGGAATTTTTTATTTTGAGTAATGCGGAGATTAGACAATGATGACAAAGAATAACACGGTAATCAAAATCCTCGGTGACAGCATAGCAGCCGGTGCCGGAAGTTCTCTGTTTCATAAAACAAATCAATTGCTTATGGAAGATGCCAAAAATCAATATTTTCGCTGCGAAGCCAAAAACAGTTGGTGGGGATTGTTGGAGTCTTATTTGGAACAACGCGGAATAAAATGTATGGTGAAAAATAATGGATGTTGTGGAGCATTTTCCTATCAGATATATGAACATTTGGATGAATTGGTGGATAGAGAGGATGAAATAATTTTTCTGTTACTGGGGCTGAACGACCGAAAACGGAAAAATGGAATGGAAGAACTCCGTTTTAATCTTAAAGCAACGATAGAAAGATTAAAGAAAGCAGGTAAAACAGTAATCGTATTAACTCCTACACCATCTGTTCACTCCAACGAATATTTTCCGAATCGAATCTATCATACGGACGAAGTGGTTTCAATCATTTGTGATGTGGCGGCCGAAACGGAAAGCAAACTTGTGGATAATTACAGCTATGTGAATAAATATCTGGAAACACGTGGATTAAAAATAGAAGATATCATTTATGGCGAAGGATGCAAAAACGATGGTTTGCACCCGGGTGATTTTGTACAAAAATTGATATTTGAAAACTTGATTCAAAATTTGCAGATATAATAAAAAAGATAGAAAAACCGCTTGACTTTCCCCTTAACTGGAACGTGTACAGTAAAGATGTAAACAAAATGTGAGAAAAGGAGAACACAACATGTATTCAATCGGTGAATTTTCAAAAATTGGCAGTGTATCTACCAAGACGCTTCGCTATTATGATGAGATTGGTCTGCTTCGTCCGGCGTATGTGGATGAGGAAAATCGATATCGTTATTACGAAGAACGTCAGGTGGATGAAATCTTGCTGATTTCAGAATTGAAAACATATGATTTGCGTTTGGAACAGATCAAGGCAATCATGGAAAGTGGAAATCTCTCTCTTTTGGAACATTTTTTGCAGGAACGCATTACGCAATTGAATCATCAGATTGAAGAAAATGTTCGGTTGCGGCAATGTATCGAAAGAAAGGTACAGGAAATCCAGTCAGGAGGAAAGATGATGGAACAGAAATTAGAACTTACTGTAGAAGCTAAAGAATTTGAACCAGTGTGGGTACTGAGCAAAAAAGCAACCATTGATGTGACACAAGTAGGAGTTGTGATTGGGCAGGTATTTGAATCAATTTTCAAAAATGGCTTACAGCCAGCCGGTCCGGTGATGACATTTTATTGGGACAGAGAATTTCATCAGGAGAATGCAAATATTGAAGTTTGCGTTCCAGTGATTGGCAGTGACGAGAAAAGAAATGTGGAAGGTGTGAAATTACTTAGCCCGGGCTTGTGTGCAACCTGTACGTATGTTGGACCTTATCACAAAATGGGAAAGGCATATGCAGCAGTACTCAAATGGATGGAAGAACAGCAGTATCAGGTGGCGTCAGCGCCATTTGATGTGTATCTGAGTGATCCAAAACAGGTGACAAATCCAGAAGAATTTGTGACACAGATTTGGTTCCCGATTATGAAATAATAGTTTTAGAAAAAAGCTAACATTCAAAAATGCTTGGATGTTAGCTTTTTCCTTTGCAATAATCTAAAGTATTACAGAAATAACAGACAAAAGTTCTTGCTGAATGAGCCAAACAAGACTATAATATCACTTAGTTGCCTTTTATATGAACGACCTATCATCTGGTGTAATCAGAAGAAACGCGAGTGATAGTTTTTGCAGAAATGCGATAGGGGCAAAAATGGACGGAAAGAGAAAAGGTAGGAATATGCTGGAATTAAGAGATATATCGTTTGAAGTACCAGGCGAGCATGAACAAAAAGAAATTATTCGTGGCATCAATCTGAAAATTGATGATAATAAATTTGTCGTTATTACAGGACCAAATGGTGGTGGAAAATCCACATTGGCTAAGCTGATTGTAGGGATTGAAAAACCTACATCTGGAAAAATTTTCTTTAATGGAGAAGACATTACAGAGAAAAGCATTACAGAACGTGCGAAAATGGGAATCAGTTTTGCTTTTCAGCAGCCGGTTCGTTTTAAGGGAATTCAGGTGCTGGATCTGATTCGTATGGCAGTTGGCAAACGCGTGAGTGCAGCAGATGCATGCAAATATTTGTCTGAAGTAGGTCTTTGCGCGAAAGATTATATTAATCGTGAAGTAAATGGAAGCCTTTCAGGTGGTGAGCTGAAACGAATTGAAATCGCAACCGTTTTGGCTAGAGGAACAAAATTGTCTGTATTTGATGAACCAGAAGCAGGAATCGACTTGTGGAGTTTCCAGAATTTGATTCAGGTATTTGAACGTATGCAGGAAAAGACAAAAGATGGTTCTATTTTAATCATTTCCCATCAGGAGAGAATTTTAAATATTGCAGATGAAATCGTAGTGATCAAAAATGGTCAGATCGCAGATCATGGACCAAAGGAAAGAATTCTTCCTACACTTTTGGGAACTGCGTCTGCAGTAGATATGTGCAGCAAATTTTATCAGGGAGGAACACAGTCATGATGGATGAAATTCAAAAAAGAATATTAGATGAGGTGGCTGACCTCCATGTAGTGCCGGAAGGTGCTTACAATATCCGTGCAAATGGGGAAACTGCAGGAAGAAATACAACTGCAAATATTGATATTGTTTCCAAAGAAGACGGCAGCGGTATTGATATTCGTATCAAAGCAGGAACAAAACATGAAAGCGTGCATATTCCAGTTGTTTTGAGCAAAAGTGGAATCAAAGAAGTCGTGTATAATGACTTTTATGTAGGCGATGATTGTGACGTAGTGATTGTTGCTGGTTGCGGTATTCACAACTGTGGAAATCAGGATTCCGAACATGACGGTATCCATCGTTTCCATATTGGAAAAAATGCAAAAATCAAATATGTGGAAAAACATTATGGTGAAGGTGACGGTGAAGGAAAACGTATCCTGAATCCTGGTACAGAAGTGTACATGGAAGAAGGAAGCTACATGGAGATGGAAATGGTCCAGATCAAAGGTGTGGATTCTACCGTTCGTGATACCAAAGCAGAATTGGCAGCAGGTGCAAAACTGGTTGTTCGTGAACGTCTGATGACACATGGTAATCAGACTGCCATCAGCAATTATGAAGTAGATTTGAATGGCAAAGATGCAAGCGCAGATGTCATTTCACGTTCTGTAGCAAAAGATTCTTCTTACCAGAAATTCGATTCCCGCATTGTAGGAAATGCGCCTTGCAGCGGTCATACAGAATGTGACGCCATTATCATGGATAAAGCAAGAATTTTGGCAATTCCACAGTTGGAAGCAAATGATCTGGATGCGGCATTGATTCATGAAGCCGCTATCGGAAAAATTGCCGGAGAACAGATTATCAAGCTGATGACTTTGGGATTGACAGAGGAAGAAGCAGAAGAACAGATTGTAAATGGATTCTTAAAATAGAAATATAGAAAAATAGAGACAGATAACATTCAGGTGAGTGTTATCTGTCTTTTTTATAGCACTAATTGAGTATAAACCACAAATAACTTGATAAACTAATAAAAAGAATAAAATAAATAATAATAGTAATGATTATTGTTATTGACACAAGAGGAAATATATGGTAATATGAAATCAAGAAAGAGATAGAGCTTTCAAAAAGAAAAGAAAACAGCAAAAGGAGGCGTTATATATGTCAATGATCAATAAGGAAGTTAATGAATTTAAGGTACAGGCTTACGTAGATGGTGGTTTTAAAGAAGTGAGCAAAGCAGATATTTTAGGAAAATGGAGTGTATTTTTCTTCTATCCAGCAGATTTTACATTTGTTTGCCCAACAGAATTAGAAGACCTGGCAAATAAATATGATGAATTTAAAGCAGCAGGATGCGAAATCTATTCCGTATCCACAGATACACATTTTGTACACAAAGCATGGCATGATGCCTCTGATCGTATCAAGAAGATTCAGTATCCAATGTTAGCGGATCCAACCCATGCACTTTCCGAAGATTTTGACGTACTGATTGAAGAAGACGGTATGGCAGAAAGAGGAAGTTTCATTGTGAATCCGGAAGGAAAGATTGTTTCCTACGAAGTAAGTGCAGGAAATGTAGGACGTAACGCAGATGAACTGTTCCGCAAACTGCAGGCTTGCCAGTTTGTACATGAACATGGCGATGAAGTTTGCCCGGCAAAATGGCAGCCAGGAGCAGAAACATTGAAACCAAGTCTTGATTTGGTAGGAATGCTTTAAGATAAGTAGACTCGTCGGAGGTGGACTATGAAAAATTTATATGATGTAGTAGTAATTGGCGGCGGTCCGGCGGGTTTAACCGCTGCCCTCTATTTAGCTCGAGCAAGATATCGAGTAGTAGTTGTTGAGAAAGAAAAATTTGGCGGACAGATTACCATTACGCATGAAGTGGTAAATTATCCGGGTGTAGAAAAGACCAGTGGCGCGGCATTGACAGAAACCATGCGCAAACAGGCAGAAAGTTTTGGTGCAGAATTCTTGTTGGCAGAAGTGGAACATATTTTAGCAGACGGTGATCTGAAAGTGGTAAAAACCAGCATAGGCGAGCTGAAATGTTTTGGAATTTTACTTGCGACAGGAGCGCATCCGAGAATGGTCGGGTTCAAAGGAGAAGAAGATTTTCGCGGACGAGGCGTTGCATATTGTGCAACCTGTGACGGCGAATTCTTTACTGGAAAAGAAGTATTTGTGGTTGGCGGTGGATTTGCGGCCGCAGAAGAAAGCGTATTTCTTACAAAATACGCAAAACACGTAACCATTTTGATTCGTAAAGATGATTTTTCCTGTGCGAAAGCAACCGCTGAAGCAGCTCGCAGTCATGAAAAAATTACGGTCCTTACCAATACAGAGGTAGAGGAAGTTTCCGGTGATTCGGCAATCCGAAGCATTCGTTACCGCAATCGCATCACAGGGGAAGTGACAGAAGTAAAAGCGGCAGATGGCGATAATCTTGGTGTATTTGTATTTGCAGGATATGCGCCAGCTACCGATTTGGTAAAAGATTTGGTAGAACTGAACGAACAGGGTTACGTTTTGACAGACCGTTCGATGAAGACGAATGTGGATGGTATTTATGCGGCTGGTGATGTTTGTGTGAAAGCACTTCGACAGGTTGTAACAGCTGTTGGAGATGGGGCTTTGGCGGCAACAGAACTGGAAAAATATGCATCTCAGATGCAGAAAAAAACGGGAATCTACCCAAAACAGCCAGAAACAGCTCCGAAACAGGAAATGAAAAATGAACCAGTTTCCCAGAATAAAATAGAAGAAACTGCAGAAAGCGCATTGTTTGATGCGGCGATGCTTGCACAATTAAATACCGTATTTGCCAGAATGGAAAATCCATTAGTTTTAAAATTGTATCTGGATAACAGATCAGTTTCCACAGAACTGAAAGGCTATATGGAAGAATTGGCAAAACTGACAGATAAATTATCGGTGGAAATTGTAAATGAACAGATTTCTCATATGCCGGCAGTAAAAATATATAAACCGGATGGAAGTTATACAGGACTTGCGTTCCATGGTGTTCCGGGAGGACATGAGTTTACTTCTTTCGTACTTGGATTGTATAATGCAGCAGGAACAGGACAAAAACTGGACGATGATGTGTTAGGCAATATAAAAGAAATGGATAAAAAAGTAGATATAAAAGTTTTGGTATCCTTATCTTGTACAATGTGTCCGGAACTTGTAATGGCAGCACAAAAAATTGCATCCATAAGTGGAAATGTAACTGCTGAAGTTTATGATTTGAATCATTTCCCGGAAATCAAAGAAACATATAATGTGATGAGTGTTCCTTGCCTCGTGATCAATGATGGAGAAAAGGTAACATTTGGAAAGAAAAATATTAGACAGCTTTTGGAAATTATTTAGACTCCTTACGCTGTTAAGCATACAAATTTAAATCCCAAGGGAGGTCCCGGTTTTCAAAAAACGCAGGGACCTTCTGAGGTTAAAAATAATGAAAAATATCCGTAATGGAATTTACATATATTGGATATAAAATTGGAAATATCTAAAAATGAAAAGGGATAAAAAATAGGAAACACGAAGGAGGAAACGATATGTGGTTTGTATTTGCATTATTATCTGCAGTATTTGCACCACTTACATCGATTCTTGCAAAGATTGGTATTGAAGGGGTAAATTCCAATCTGGCAACGGCAATCCGAACAGTTGTGGTAGTGGTTATGTCCTGGGGAATGGTTTTCCTTACGAATGCGCAGGTAGGACTTTCACAAATCAGTAGAAAAAGCTGGTTATTCCTGATTCTGTCGGGACTTGCAACAGGAGCTTCCTGGTTATGCTACTATCGAGCTTTACAGATTGGAGAAGCATCTAAAGTAGTACCGATTGACAAATTAAGCGTAGTTATTACATTGATCTTAGCATTTGTTTTCCTGCATGAACAATTCACAGTTAAATCTTTGATTGGATGTGTGCTGATTGGGGCAGGGACATTGATTATGGTTATATAAGTGTACATAGAAAAAAGTCGCCGTATGGCGGCTTTTTTGTAATTCGGAGGGGCAGGAAGGATTCCTATACCATTCCAAAGGCAGGTCGTTCGTCTTCAACTAAGTGCTAACTGCGACTAATTAACGCTCAGGAGAGCCTTCGCGTTAAAGTCTTAGTA
>JAXJUX010000234.1:0-6424 GCA_036308845.1 Ruminococcus sp. | reverse complement strand
GTACAGCGTGTTGGGAAAGAAACAATAGCAGACGGAGACAACAAAAAAATTGTAATAACCTTCCAGAAAAATCGTGTATGGAATACCGAAAACTGGATGCGCATCTGTCTCGTTTTTGCCGGATTGATTCCTTGTTTTTTACTGTTATATTATGCTTATGCAAGTGATTTTCAGGCGCAGGGAAGATACCTGATGCCAGGATGTATTCCATTGATGTATTTTATCACTTTGGGATTCGATACAATCTTAAAGAAACTTGTGAAAAATGAAAATGTAAGAAATTGGATTTTCCGTATATTATCTGCTGCGTGGATTATTTCGTCCGTGTTGGTATATAAATTTGTTTATGCGGTGAATTATTAAATGAGAGATCGGAAGCATGTGAGCACAATGTTTCTGATCTCTTTTTTTGTAATTTTTTTAAATATAAGAAAAGTTCGAATGTGATATAAGAAGACGCAGGACTTATATGTGAGTGAGTCCTGCGTCTTCTGTTGTAAATAACTGCTTATTTGATATACATAGGCATTTTATTTGTATACAATACTTCTTGTCCATCGGTAGATGGAATATGCATGGTATCGAAGAAGTCCTGTGTCGTCTGATCCAGTTTTTCGCGGCTTTCTTCTGCCACATAATAAAGTGCCACATAAGGATTTGGTCCATGTGCAATGACAGGTTCCCCTTCTTGATAGAAAATCCAAGGTTTGATAACTGCAGGATGGGACGCAAGTTTCACTGCAGCAGATAAATCTGCAATTTCCAACAAACGTCCCTGGAAATACAAAACCGCTCCATGGCGATTAGGAACGTTTGGCTGGTGCTTTCCAATCTGTGCGAGCAGTGCTTCTTCGTCGTATAAATAATTCAACAGCAGATCTTCCATATTAAAATCAAATACGATATCTGTCAGTTCGTGTTCATATCCAAAGAAACGAGCGGCAATCTCGCAAACCTGAATGCCCTTTCCTGGTTTCCAGAAAAACTGCATGGACAAAGCGCCCTGCTTTTGACCAGTTTTGGAAATGAATCCCTGCAGCAGATTTTTTGCTGGTTCTTCTACGTAATCATACAGGCGGGATGGATAGACATTTCTTGTGCTGATTGGAATTTCATTTTTTGCAATTTCTGTCTTTTCACGGTCGGCAATGCTGATAACATTTACCTTTCCATTCTGCACCCAGGTCATCATATTAAATTCGTAGCCATCGTTGTATTCTTCGACGAGAATTTCGTCCAGATCGGAGAATGCAGCAGTTTTTGCACCTGCTTCCATCAGTTCTTCCAGTGTATGAATAACATAAATTCCTCTGGAACCGTATTTATCCAAAGGTTTTGTTACAACTGGAAATTCCAGACCGGAGATTATGTTTTGGAGTTCTTCAGCATTTGTTAAAGAAGCAACCGGAAGTCGTACAAATTTTGGTGTTGGAAGTCCTAATTCTTCCAATAATTCTTTGGTAGCGGATTTGTCACGATACCATGGGAGTTGTTCCGGTTTCAAATAGCATGGCAATCCAGCTTTATCGGCAATTTTGACCATACATTCCAACAATAAATCGGAGAAGGATGTGATGATGCCATCAACCTGTTTTTCTTTGCAGAGGGAAGCGACGCCATCAATATCTGTAACTGCGAGTACATAACTTTCATCGGCATATGCTCTTGCAGGCCCATCCGGATAGCCATCACATACGATGGTGTAATACCCACGGGCTTTTGCTTTTTGTACTAACTGGACGAATTCGCCCATAGTTCCGAGTACTAATAAACGATGCATAGGTATAGATCCTTTCATTAAATTATTTTGTAAAAAAGGGCAATCGGCATATACCGTTTGCCCTTTTGCTAGTCTATTGATTCTCTAATTACACAAGTTGGCAATATAAAATTTGATTTTAAAGCAGTGATTTGATCATATCAGCCATATAAAGCATTTCTTCTTTTCCATAACGCTGGTCGCATGGAAGCGGCAGGATATTGGCAGCCCATTGATATTCCAGTGAAGTCTCCGGCATATCTTTTAAAACATTTGACCAGTTGGTAGGAACAAAGATTTTCTTTGCAGCCAGAGCTTTACGAATCTGGATTCCATTTTCACAATAATATGGATAAGCAAATGGACCCTCCGGAAGAGAAAGAGTAAATGGATTTTCGGAAGGCAATGCTTCTTTTAAAATCTGATAGTTTTCTTCACGTCTGGTTTTGATCTGCTCATAATCAATGGCTCTCAGCAGATTTTGTGTTAATTTGGACATCTGGCGGATTTCCATGTGGTGATACGTGGAAGCATTATCCAGCATTTTCTGATAAAAAGTGCCGGCGTCTTCTTCAAAGCGTCCCAGAATATGAGACATACGATTATGTGAGATATCTGTTTCCTTCCCGGAAGTCAATGTAACATCTGTGGAAATATAAGCACCATCGGAAAGTCCAAAAAACTTTCTGCAGGAATATAAGGTATCAACACCTGGTATCGGTCTTTGGTAAAATGCATGGGTATGATCTACGATAATGCGGTCGTATTTCTTTTTGTATGCAAGAATACGTTCGTCGGTTAACTGTCCATAGTAACTTACCAGATACAGCCATTCGCCATCTTCCAGTCCATGGGGACGGGAGAGGATTGGAGTCAGGGTTTCATCCAGATGATAAAATTCCACTTCCATATCCTGTTTTTTGCAAACATCAATCACAGAATCACATAAAAAGTAAGGAAGCAAAATCTTTTTGCAGTCATGAGATTCCAGCAGCCATAAAAGGGCGGTACGTCCCAGATTGACTTTATACAAATCTGGATAATATTCCTGTCCGTGAAATTGTTCTAATTCTAAATATCCACCAATTTCTTTTTTCATCAGTCTTCCACATCCTTCTGGCGTATTACATAATGGTGTGTATGCTTTGTTTGGGTCAAAATATTCATCAGATAGATTCCCATAATACCAATGGAAAACAGTGTAATTCCAAAGAATGCCAACATGATCAGTATGGTAGAAGTATATCCTGCTACCGTTGTTCCAATGATGAAATAACGAAGCAGATAATAAATGGCCATGATCACACTGACGAGAAAACTGCCGATTCCCAGATTACGAACGAGAAGCAATGGCAGATCCGAATGTGTGGTGATATCATAAATCAGGTCTTTTACCAGACGTTTGAAGGAATATCCGCTTTTTCCATATGCTCTTGCTGCATGGTGTACAGGTACGTTGATGATGCGGTTGGAAGTCTGAACCAGAAGGTTACCAATCTGTGGAAGGTGTACATTGGTCTGTACAATAGAATCCACGAGGAATCTGCGAATCAGACGAAAACTGGTGATTTCCAGATCAGGGTCTTTGCCAAGCATCTTGGATGTCAGCCATACAGATACTTTTGTTCCCAGTTTTCGGATCGGGTTATGCTGTCTGCCTTCATAGCTTGCAATGATACAGTCTACATCATCGCGTTCGTTCATAACCTTGATCATTTTTGGAATTTCTTCTGGTGGATGCTGTAAATCATCATCCATGGTAATAATAAAATCTCCGGAAGCATGGGAAAAACCACATAAAAGGGCTGGATGCTGTCCGAAATTACGAGCCATCTGAATAATTTTCACACGATGATCTTTTTCGCGAAGTTCCGTCATGACTTTGAAAGATTGATCTTTGGAACCATCGTCAACCAGAATCAGTTCAAATGGCTGTTTGATCGTTTCATCAAAAACTTTAGCCAGTCGTTCATGAAGCTCGACCAGCGTATGTTCCGAATAATATACCGGAACAATAACAGAATATAAAGCCATAGTCATATCCTCATCTATAAATAGTAATGTCAAATTTTGCGTTTACACTTTATAATACCATTTTCGCCCATGCATTTCAAGGAGAGAAAACTAAGGAATCCCTTCTTGAACCGCAAATTAAATAGTGTTATAGTAGTGATGATTAAACAGAAAAACAATTCTATAGAAAAATAGGGAGAATGAAGTACATATGGGTAAAGCAAAAGATTATATTCAGCTGCACTTGAATATCCTGCTGTTCTCGCTGACCAGCGTATTTTCAAAGATGGCATCCAATGAATTTAACAAAAATGGCTTATCGGGAATCATGTTTTACGTATTCCTGTTCCTGATGGTTGCAAACTGCGGCGTCTATGCGATTGCCTGGCAGCAGGTCATTAAAAAATTTTCACTTTCCACAGCATATGCAAACAAAAACGTATATCTGTTATGGTCACAGTTGTGGGCAGTCATTATTTTCAAAGAAAATCTTTCCGTACAGAATATTATCGGAATTCTGATCGTATTATTCGGGGTTTGGGTGGTGCAGCGTTATGAATAGAGCATATATGTTATTAATGTTAATGGGAACCTTCTTTTCCGCTATTTCACAGATTTTATTGAAACAAAGCGCAGAAATCAAATACAAAAGCTGGATTTTTGAATACTTGAACTGGAGAGTCATCACCGCATATGGCATCTTCTTTGGGGTATTGCTTTTGAACACCTGGTGCTTCACAAAAGTAGACATGCGATTTGGCCCGGTCATTGACACGGCAGTGTATTCCTTCGTACTGATCTTTTCAAGACTGATTTTGAAGGAAAAGATGACGAAAGGGAAGATTATTGGGAACTTGATCATTATTGCGGGGATAATCATTTATACATTGTAAAGATGTACAAAAAAGCGGCAGATAGATGCATATTTTTCATGCGACTATCTGCTGTTTTAAATTGCGGTCAGAAAAAATACACAAGCTATAGAAGATAGCGTTTGAATGACGTATAATATTAGAAAATGAAATGGGGGGAATTTGATGTACTGTCAAAATTGTGGAACGAAGAATAACATAGAAGATACATACTGTATGGGATGTGGTGCTCCTCTTTTGGAACAAAAGGAAGAAATCACAGAAAAACCGAAAAAATCGAATACAAAACTGTGGATTGTGATTATCACAGAAATTTTATTGATTGCCTGCGCGATAGTGGCGATTTTGATTTTTCCACGAATGAGAAGTGAAAAGCAATACAATAATCTGGTAGTTCTCGCAGAGCGCTATTTCGAAGAATTAAATTATGAAAAAGCCGAAGCTGCATATCTGGAAGCGATTTCCATCGATCCTATGCAGGAAACTCCATACATGCAGCTTGCCGAAATCTATATGCAGCAAGGACAAGGGGAAAGAGCCAAAGAGGTTCTCTTGGAAGGTTATGTAAAAACAGGAAGTGAAACATTATATGAAAAATATCAAGAATATGCAGAAGTAATAAAGCAGCAGAAAGAACAAGAAGAGGAACAAGAAAATATTCAGGAACAAGAAGAAATTGCGGCTCCAACAAATGAGAAAGCTCCATACGCGGAAGATGGATATATACATAGCTATCGATTGGGAACTACTGTTTCTTACGACTTAAACGGTGATGGAACGGAAGAAGAAATTAAAGTAACCAATAATGATGATGCTCCTTGTAGAATAACAATCAATGGAACAAGCATAGAAGGGGATTGGTTAATGGAACCGACGGGTTACTATGCAATCATAAACATTGATGGAACAGGAAATGAACTTATCGTTGGTGTATCTGAATACGGCCCATCTGCTGATCCTATGACATATTTATATGCATACGATGGAAACAGCATTATCAATGTTGGAAGTTTTGATGATATATTAGGAGAAACGCAATGGGAAAAAACAGCGTTTTGCAATGGAGACGGGACAATAACAGCAAATACGCGAATGGATGTATTAGGTACATGGGGAGCAAATGCCATATATATTTACAGCAATCATACACTTACGGATGCTACCGATTTTTATAGCTATGCTGGGTATTGGGGAAATGGAATAGAATGGGATGCAACTACAAACTATGCACTTGAGATGTATGAAGGTGAGAATAGAGCATATCCAAAAGTAGTAGTTCCTGCAGGAACGGTAGTGTATATGACAGGATGTAAACGAATGAGTGAAAATGAATGCTGGGTAGCTTTCAGATTGGATACTTCAGATACAATTTTGTGGCTGCCGGTAGAGACATCCGGATGGCCATGTATGGTTAAGACTTTGCAGGGGAAAATGGATTCTGAAAAGGTGTTTGATGGGTATCATTATGCGGGGTAAAAGGGATGTATTGTAGAAAATGTGGAACAAAAAATGAGGCAGATGATAAATTTTGTACAGGATGTGGTGCAGCATTACAAAAGGATACATATATAGCCTCTGAAGCAAAGAAATCGAAAAAAACGAATGTTAAATTATTTGCAGGGATTGGTATTGCAATTCTTTTGATTGCATGTATCATTGCAGCGATTCTGATTTTTCCAGAAAAGAGACGTGAGAAACAGTTCAATGATCTGGTGGTTTGTGCAGAACGTTATTTTGAAGAATTAAATTATGAAAAAGCCGAAGCTGCATATCTGGAAGC
>JAXJUX010000233.1:0-11617 GCA_036308845.1 Ruminococcus sp. | reverse complement strand
CCTTCTCATCTTTAATTGAAACCGCGAAACCGGAAATCTTTAAATCATTCAATTCCAGCATGATTTTTTCTAATTCATCCAAACCAAACAGCTCGAAATCCACACTGCAAAGTGCAAAATTTCCATGATTCATATAATCATCAAAGGGTCGTGTCAGCACCACATAAGTCCATGACACGACCCAGTCAAGTCAGAGAACAGATGAAAAAGTAAATATCATTCATCTACTACTGATACGGTCAAGTGCTTCAGTGAAAGAAATTACTTCCTCTCTCGTAAATTGTAAGCGTTTAATTTCAGGGTGCACCTAAAACATTATCGGAACCCCATTGTTAGGATTCCGGTATGCTAACATTTTACTCATGTTTATTACTACATTTTTCCTGAATGGTCTCGCTCCAGGGAGCCAGCTTTGCCAGCTCATCATCTGACATATCTTTGCATGGACGATGTTCAAGCAGGTATTTCAGATATTCATATAAATTCAGATTATAGGCCTTTGACATTTCCACAATCGTAAGATACAGGGCATTGGCCGCAGCTCCATCCGGTGTATCGGAAAAGAGCCAGTTCTTTCTTCCTACGGTAACGGGACGGATGCTGTTTTCACTTAAGTTATTGCTTAAGCTGCAACGCCCATCTTCCAGATAGGTCATCAGGAACTCTTCACGGTTTCTGATATATGTGATGGCTTTCTTCAGTTTGCCATTACTTCCGGGATTGACTTGTTTTAACCACGCTAAGAAACCCTCAATGACAGGCTTTTGGTCTTTGAGGCGGCGATTATAAATCTGTTTGAAGCTTAAGCCTTTTTCCTTATAGGAACGCTCGTATTCAAATAACTTGTTGCAGTAGAGTACTCCCTGAACCGCAGGATTGCTGTAATCCTTTTCCTGTCCCTTGGGAATGGCCTCTAAAAGATATCTGCGGATGTGAGCCCAACAGCAGCAACGATTGGTTTCGTTCACTTTGTTATACCCCTGATAGCCATCCGCCATCAGATAGAAGCCGGGCATGATTCCGTTTAGGAACCGTTTGGCATTTTCTCCTGCTCTTGTAGGAGTGTAGCTGTAAAGAATGATAGGATTTAATCCATCTTCTCCGGTTCGGATCAGCCAGAAATAAGATTTCGACTGTGCCCTGCGCCCTTCTTCCTTTAGTACCTGGACAGGCGTCTCATCCATCATTAAGAACCGGCGTTTTAGCAGTTCTCGATGGAAATAGTCATACATTGGCTGCATGTATTCCCGGGCAGCTGTGATAATCCAGTGAGCCATGGAAGCCCGGCCAATCGGTGCAGACTGTTGGAGAAAATCCTGTTCCTGCCTGTACAATGGGATATATAATCCGTACTTTCTGTAGAGAATATATGCCAGCAATGATTCGGATGCATAGCTTCCCGGAATTAGCGCGGGTTTACCATTATCCTTTATAAACTGTGGTTCTTCTGTATCCTTGCATTCAGGGCAGGCATAAGTAGTAGCGATATATTCAATCCGTTCCAGTTTGGGCGGAGTATATACAACTTCACTACGGATAACTTCTGTTCCAATGGCTAACATTTCACTGCCACAGAGCGGACAAAGCTTATCCTCTTCAGATAGTGTATTTACATTTACCTGTCTGGTTGGGATATCCTTAAATTGTTCCGCAATGGTCGGTTTCTTTTTGCGGGACTTTTTAGATTGTTCCACGATTTCCGGCTCGATGAGTTCTAAAGGTTTTTCATTTTCCGGATGATTTTCAAACAAACTCATCTGTCCGGCGATATCATCTATGCGACGCTCGCTGGAGGAACCAAAGAGCTTCTGACGGAACCATGCGAGCTCCGCCTTGAGGTTATCGTTCTCTGACTGTTGTTTAGCAATGGTGTCATTCAGCGTTTTGATGGTCATATTCAGTTGTGAGATCGTATCCTTAAGCTCGGAAAGCTGAATGTCCTTACTGCTTATTGCCATGGTTTTCCTCCTTGATTTAATGACTTAATTATACCACAAAAGCGGCAGAAAAGCCAGTAAAATCAAGGGGTTCCGGACGTTATGAGAGCCTTCGGCTGTTCGATTTCAAGCCCTGACATCAGCCAGTCAAACTGTTGCCAGGTGATGGGTTTTACCTCAGATTTATTTCTTGGCCATCGGTATCTGCCCTGAACAACATCCAGTCTCTTATAGAGAAGAACAAAGCCGTCCGGTTCACGGAGCAATACCTTAATGCGGTCACAACGCTTGCCACAGAACATATACAATGTATGTCCCCTTGGTTCTTCTTTCAGCTGACTGGCAATGATGGCACACAGACCGTCGATGGACTTTCGCATATCGGTATATCCTGTAATGATATAGATATCGGTTGCAATGGAGATGTCACCAAGCATGCTTCATCTCTCCGATATACTGCAGAGTGCTTTGCACCACACGTTTATCTGCACCGTTAAACAAGCGAAGTGTTATGCCATCAATCAGTAATTCAGCTGCAACCATTGCTGACGGTTCCTGAACATCATGGCTAGCATTTTGCTCTATTAACAGACTAGGATCTGGGTTTTCGGAAGGAATTAAATCTACTTTAACTACTTCCTGTATGTTTGGAAGTGCATTTGTTCTTGACGCAGGTCCCGGAAAAGTATAGCCAGACTTACGAAGTTTACTAACCCAGTTATAGAAGTTACCGGGATGAATCCCGTTCTTTTCACACCACTGGTAATCAGAGAGACCGCTCTGGCGGCATTCCATGATCAGTTTAATCTGATCCTCTTTACAAACACGTTGTTTCATAATGGTTGTCTCCTTTGAAGTAGAGTAAAATGCTCGCATCTAGCCGAAGAAGAACGGGTAAAATGTTAGCAATTCCTACCAACCATTATAGAGAAATAGATTGGGTATGAAAATCTACCCTGAAATTAAACGCTTACCTTCCAACTGCTTTCCGAGTAAAAACAGTTCCTCCCTGATTTCTCCCGGCTCTAACAACGTAATCTGGTTTCCAAAGCTCAAAACCCAGCGCAAAACCGTTTCTTTATCCGTAAAACCACTCTCAAACAGCAAATTTCCGTCTTCCTGTACCGTAAAACTGTCTGGTCCATATTCTTCAATCAAACGCCAGCGATTTTCTGCCGTTATCACTGCTTTTACCTGATAGATAGATGGAAATACCTTTTCTTGTGATAAATCCGGTATTGGAACTTTCCGCTTTTCAAACTGTTCCTTGCAACCTTTCAAATGCTCCATACGATTTAATTTAAATAAACGAAAATCCTGTCTGAGCTCGCAAAATCCCCACACATACCAGCTTGACCACTGAAAAATAAGATGATAAGGTTCTATCCGCCTTTTTGCTTCTCCTTTTGGCGCATAATAATAAAATTCTATCCATTCCTGTCTCTCAATCGCATCATGAATCAGTTCTATTTTCGGTGCAAGCGCACCTTTATTCCACGTTGCCAGATCAATCAAAATGTGCTGATCGGCAGTCATAAGATTCGAAGGCTCCGGTGATATTTTGTCCATGAGCTGACGATAGCGATTCGTTCCACTCACACTGTCCAGACTTCGAAGTCCGGCTAAAATTGCCTGCATCTCCGTTGATGTAAGGAGGGTACGATCCATTTTATATCCTTCCATGATGGAAATTCCGCCGCCCACCCCCTGTGTCGTCACAATGGGAATTCCGGCCTGACACAATACCTCAATATCCCGATTTATCGTACGTCTCGATACTTCAAATTTTTCCGCAAGGAAAGGAGCGGTAACCTTCTCCTTTTGCAATAAGACTGTCACAATACCAATCAGTCGTTCAATCTTCATGAAAATCTCCTAATTTCCTATACAAAGAAAAAAGGGGATGCAATTTACATCCCCTTTCTAATCTCTTAAAACTCCGGTTCTATCAAACCGTATGTATTTCCCTTTCTCTTATAAACCACATTCACTTCATCTGATTCTGCATTCCGAAATACAAAGAAATCATGTCCCAAAAGCTCCATCTGAACACATGCATCTTCCGGATACATCGGTTTCATTCCAAACTTCTTGCTACGGATAATCTGAATATCCTCATCCGCTCCGGAATCCTTTTCAATAAATTCTTTCCGCAAGCTGCTTTCTGCCTGCCGCTTTGCAATAATTTTGGTTTTATATTTCTTAAGCTGTCTTTCAATCACTTCTTCTACCAAATCAATCGATACATACATATCATTGCTGACCTGCTCGGAGCGAATCATATTCCCCTTCATCGGAATGGTAACTTCGATTTTCTGTCTCTCTTTTTCCACACTTAAGGTAACAATCACTTCCGTATCCGGAGTAAAATATTTCTCCAGCTTGGAAAGTTTGTCCTCAACCGCCTGTTTTAATCCTTCTGTCAAATCAATATTTCTTCCGCTAATTGTAATACGCATGGTGTCCAACCCCTTTTTTGCTATATTTGATATCGATTTATATCATATATTTATTATAACATATTTTGTACTTATCGCAACATTCTTCTTCCATTTTCTGTATAATTTTATAATATTTTCACAATTTTCAGAATCTACTTTTTTCCAATTTTTCCATAATCATATTGTGTTATAATATTAGAAGTATTCATATTTTGGGAGGAAATCATGTTGAACAAAACCGTATGTATTACCGGTGCTTCCAGAGGAATCGGACGCGCCATTGCCTGTCGTTTCGCAAAAGAAGGCTATAATCTAATCTTAAATTGTCACCACTCAGCTGACTTATTAGAAGAATTAAAAGACGAACTGATTCGTCAATATCATTGCCAGATTCTTTGTTTTATCGGTGATGTCGGAGAATTTTCTTTCGTGGAGCAGATGATAAAAGAATCCCTTGCCACATTCAAACACATTGACATTTTAATCAATAATGCCGGCATTGCCCATATCGGACTTTTAAGCGATATGTCAATTGATGACTGGAATCAACTGGTGGCAACAAATCTTACCTCTGTATTTTCCACCTGCAAATGCACCGTTCCTTCCATGGTACAAAAGCAATCCGGAAAAATCATTAATATTTCTTCCATCTGGGGAATTTCCGGTGCTTCCTGCGAAGTAGCCTATTCTGCATGCAAAGGCGGTATCAATGCTTTCACCAAAGGTCTCGCCAAAGAACTTGCTCCCAGCAATATCCAGGTAAATGCCATTGCCTGCGGTGTCATCGATACGGAGATGAACGCCTGCTTTTCTGCCGAAGAGCGAAGCACCTTAGAGGATGAAATTCCAGCAGGACGTTATGGCACCCCAGAAGAAGTTGCTGAACTCGCCTTTTCTCTTGCAACCGGTCATCCTTACCTCACCGGTCAAATCATTACACTAGACGGCGGATACCTCTAAAGCATCCATTTTTTTGAACTCTGCTTTTGCCATTATAATCGCAATCACTGCTGCCGTAAAATCCGCTACCGGGCCTGCATACATAATACCCTCAATCCCAAGGAACAGCGGCAATATAAGAATAAGTGGCAGCAGGAAAACAATTTGTCTTGTCAGGGATAAAAAAGTACCCTTTTGCGGTTTTCCGATAGAAGTAAAGAAGGTTGCCGTAAGCGGCTGCAAAAAATTGACACAGGTAAAGAACATAAATATTCGGAAAAATTTCTTTCCAAAGGCAAAATACGCCTCACTTCCACTTCCGAACATGGCAAGAATCTGTCCCGGAAACAGCTGAAACAATGCAAAAGAAATAATCGAAATCATTCCGGCGACACGTGAAGCAAGCATATATGCTTCTTTTACTCTGCCATAATTTCCTGCACCGTAATTGAAGCTTTCAATTGGCTGTGTTCCCTGTGAAAGTCCAATAATCAAGGAGAATGATAAGTGTCCTACCTTCATCACAATCCCTGCACACGCAAGCGGAATAGCTGCGCCATATTCTGATTTGGCACCATAATAAGTCAAAGAATTATTTAAAACAATCTGCACGATCATCATTGCAATCTGATTAAAGAAAGACGCCGTTCCAAGTGACATGACCTGCAACGCATATTTTCCCTGTACACGATACTCTTCTTTTCCAAGATGCACCGTCTTATAATGTAAAAGATACCATATAACAATTGCTGCTGACACAAACTGTCCAATTATCGTTGCCCATGCAGCTCCAGCCATTCCAAGATCCAATCCCAAAACAAAAATCGCATCTAATATCGTATTAATAATTGCTCCTACCAGATTACAAATCATAGACATTTTCGGACTTCCGTCCGCACGAATCAAATGGCAGCCGCCGGAAGTAAGAATTAAAGCCGGAAATCCAAAGGATGTAATTCTTACATAGGTTTTCGCATATTCCAAAACATCCGCAGGTGAACCGAAAAATTTTAATAACGGAGTTAAGAATAGTTGTGTGATAATCAGTAAAACCAGTCCACTGCCGACTAACAGCGTTGCTGCATTTCCGGCATACCGACCGGCCTTTTCCTTCTCTCCCCGTCCCATCGCAAGGTTAAAACTCGAAGCCCCACCAATTCCGAATAGTAATGCTAACGAAATGCAGGAAGTAGTAAGCGGAAACGCAACATTCGTTGCCGCATTTCCAAGCGTCCCTACTGCCTGTCCGATAAACAACTGGTCTACAATATTATATAATGCAGTTACCAGCATTGCGATAACACTGGGAACCGCAAATTTTGTCATCAACTTGCTGACTTTTTCTGTTCCAAGCAAATTTTCTCCACTATTTCCATTCTTCTGTATTTTTTCTTCTGATTGTGCCACTTTTCTCTTCCTCCTATCGTCTTATTTACGCAAACAATGAGAAACACGCTTTGCGAGTTTCCCATCGTTCGTATCAGAGTCTGTAATCGGTATTTTTTAAGATAATACCTTCTAACTCTTTGATTAAATTTTCTCCATTCTCATGATGAATACTGTATTCCTTATAATTCCCGTTTTTTTCTTCTTTCACCAGTCCACATTCCACCAATTGTTCCATATGATGTGACACCGTAGAAGGTGCAATTTTAATCCACTCAGAAATCCTTTTTCCATTTACTTTTCCGGATTCACTTATCAAATCAATAATACGGATTCTTGTTTCATCAGAAACTACTTTTAATATGTTAAGCGCTTTCTGTCTGCTTATCATACGATTTTTCGAATATAAAACATATTGATTCTTCTCAAAATAAGTAACCGCATTTCTCGGCAACATTGCAACCGGAAGAAATGCATAATATTCATAATCTCGTATTGTCCGAAAGCACTTATTCATAATTTCCTGCGATACTTCGATTGGCGTTTTTTCTGAAAGAAGCGCTCTGATTTCCGCCTCTAACTGCGGCAATAATTTCTCATACTGATCCAGATATTCTTCTAACTCCGGTACCTTAATATCCTCAATACAGGAAACATATAAATCCAGATACTCTTTCCTATGATTAATCAGATGCTTTAAGTTTACATAACTTTTGATATGTAATTTATTCTCATCCATAAGTTTTGCAAGTGCTTCATCATCCTTTAGTGCAGTCTTAACCTCTTCTAAGGTCGCAGAATATCCGAAAAATTGATAGATAAACTGTGCCGTATCCATGCTTTCTATATAAGAAAGATATTCTTTAAAATCAAACTTCTCCGTCTGATAATCCATCAGAAATTCCAGCATTTCCAATCCGCCCAGATACATGCTGTTTATAATTTCTGCCAACTCGCGATGCTTTTTTTTCATTTTTGAGACAAATGCCTCTCCATAAATCTCACGGCAAAGTCTGCCATCTAAATTATCGGCAAGCATCCCTGCTACAACTGCAACGTATTCAAAGTCTCTGCAATATGCAAAATAAACATTTTTCTGTAATTCTATTTTCATCGAAATTCTCCTATCCGTTTCAAGTATAATACATAAAAGGCACCCAACGCAACTGCAAATGCCCAACTTATCGGATAAGATACTAAAATTCCCGCAATTCCAAGTTCCAATCCATTCGCAATGACAATCCAAATCTGTCTTATTACACACATACTAAATATAAATAAGACGGACGCTGCTCTGCTTCTTCCCATTCCGCGAATCACACAGTTTAAGGCATATCCAACTCCCATTGCCCAGTAAAGAGGAATATCATATATCATATTAAGTTTTGCATAATAAACAATTTGGGGATTATCCGTAAACAAATAGAAAATCTTTTCTCCAAAAATCACACAAATAATTACACCAATAATCCAGCTTATTGCTTCTAACAAGAGCATTGCTCGGATTCCCTGTACAATTCGTTTCTTTTTCCCTGCACCATAGTTTTGTCCGGTAAACGTCATAACAGACATCGCAATTGCAGAAAGCGGAAGCATGATTACACCATCTACCTTATTAAATACCCCAAAGCCTGCCACAGCCGCACTTCCGAATGAATTGATATTTGCCTGAACAAGCACATTGGATAATGCCACAATCATACTCTGTATTCCTGATGGAAGCCCCATTTGCAAAATTTCCGGCACTAATGCTTTTTCAATGCGAATGTGCTTTGCCACAATCTGATATGGTGTTCCTTCTTTTCGCATTGCTACTATGATAAGCAGGGCTGACACACCTTGTGCAATCGTCGTGGCAATCCCGGCTCCCGCTGCGCCCATGTGAAGCATCGCAATAAATAAAATATCCAATGCAATATTCGTAACCGAAGATACCAGTAAATACCAGAATGGCCGCTTCGAATTACCAAACGCACGCAAAATTCCGCTTCCAACATTATATATCAGTTCAAACAATGCTCCCAAAAAATAAATTCGAAGATAGATTGTTGCCTCTGACATAATATCACCCGGTGTACTGACCGCAAGAAGAAGTGGTCTGGCAGCACAGACTCCAAACACCGTAAGTATTCCTCCTCCAAGCAGCGTTAGACCTGCCATTGTATGTACTACTGCTTCCAATTTTTTCGTATTTCCTGCCCCTACTCCCTGTGCAACGACTACGCCCGCTCCTGCTGAAATTCCAACAAAAAGACCAATGATAAGACGAATCAAAAATGTTGTGGAGCCAACTGCTGCCAACGCCTTCTCTCCTGCAAACTGACCGACAATGACCGAATCTGTTGCTATATAGAGCTGCTGAAAAAGATCTCCTAACATAATCGGTATCGCAAATTGTACCATCTTTGGCAATACTTTTCCCTGTGTTAAATCAATGGTTTCCATGACAATTCTCCTTTTTGTTGCTTTTCTTATTGTTGCAATATTTTTATTTGCATTAAACATTCTTTATCTCTTTCGATTACTATCGAAATTCTTTTCTCTATATTATTTGATATTCGTCAAAATGTCAACAGGTATTTTCGCAAATATAAAAGGTGCTTTATCTTTTGATAAAGCACCTTTTTCTGATATGATGTCACTCTAATCACTTATACTCTTTTATATATACAATAACAGAGTGAGATTTTCCCTGTTATTCTCCCTCAGTTGTTCCAACGCCCCGTAACAATCCATGATACAAAAAAGACTTTCCGCATGTCTTAAGCACTCCTTAGCCTCTTTTGTTTTTCCCTTCCACACAAGACTTCGCGCCATTACAATGAGAAAATAAGGAAGCACCATAAATTGTGCATATTCTTTACACAATTCAATTCCATGCAAAGCTGTTGCATGTGCTTCTTTTGCCTGTTCCTTTACCCATAAAATTTCTGCATAATTACATAAAACGACCAGATACACCTTCACCAATGTTTCTTCATCCACATTCGTCTGTTCCAAATACTCTTTCAGCCATTTGATATAAGAAAAAGATTTTGTTATCTCCCCAATTCGATAATATTGAACCGCTATATTATTTAAAATAGAAATCTCCTCCAATGTGAGCCACTGTCTCTTCTTTGGTAAGATATTCGGATAATCTTTTATCGTAATACGCAATGCTGTTTCAAACTCCTGCATTACCTGATATGGATTTTCTTTTTGTTTTGCATGCAAAGAAGCCCACATCATCCGATAACTCTGGCTTTCCAAAATTTTGTTTCTACTTAAAAATAATTTGTATTCTTCCAGCAGTTCTTTTGCTTTGGCAAAATCTTCTTTCCATATACTCCGTTCTATCTGTCTGCATATCTTTATTTCCTGCATTTCTTCTCTGCTCAAATGTATCGAATAAAGATATTCCGGTTCCCCTAATTTTTGCATCAATGCCGTAAATGTTTTTCTCTTTGGCACCTGAAGTCCATTTTCAATTTTGGACAATGTTCCTGTAGAACATATGCCATCCGCGAGCTCTTCCTGCGTCATCCCGCGACTCTCTCGTACTCCCCTTATCCTTTTTCCGATTTCATAAGTCGCCAATTCTTCCCTCCTCACCAGCGACATCATACCAGGCGATAGACTACCTGCAGGGAATCTATTTCCTAGCATTATAGCATGAATGAAAAATGGCGTACAGAAATTTTTTTGGCCTATCCGATAGCCTTTTCCGTATGATTTGTATAAAGCATTCTTTCTTTTTCTGACTTTATTTTTTTGTTTTGGTTTTTTTCAATTTTCTCATAATCATCAATAATTTCTGACGGATTTTACAATCTATTGTAAAAGGCCTGAAATCTGCATAAACAATACCAACGTTCCAAGCACAATCCGATACCATCCAAAAGCTTTAAAATCATGCTTTTTAATATACCCCATTAAGAATTTTATCACGAGTACAGATACGACAAATGCAACAACCATTCCAAGCACCAGCACCATAAGCTCCGCACCTGTAAAAGAAAAACCAAATTTCAATAGTTTAATGGCACTCAGTCCAAACATAACAGGAACTGCCAGAAAAAATGTAAATTCTGCCGCAGCAACTCTGGATACTCCAATTACTAATGCACCAATAATTGTTGCACCGGAACGAGAAGTCCCCGGAATAATAGACAACACCTGAAACAAACCTATCAAAAATGCCGTCTGATAAGTAATATCAGATAAAGTCTGCACTTTAGGAACTCTTTTCTTATTCTGATTCTCAACCAGAATAAAAATAATACCATAAAGAATAAGCATGCTTGCAATCACAAAAGGCGTATGCAAATGTGCATCAATATAATCATCAAACAAAAGCGTTACGACCGCTCCCGGTATACAGGCAACGACCACCTTAAACCAGAGTGAAAAAGTATCTTTTTTAATGATGGATTCCTTTTTATTTGTAAATTGAAACGGAAACATCTTCTTCCAAAACAAAAGAACAACCGCAAGTATCGCCCCAAGCTGTATCACTACAAAAAACATTTCTTTAAATTCATCCGTCATATGAAGCGTGATAAATTCATCTACCAGTAACATATGGCCGGTACTGCTTATCGGAAGCCATTCGGTAATCCCTTCTACAATACCGAGTAAAATCACTTTCAAAATCTCTGAAAAATCCAGTAACACGATTCTAAGTCCTCCTACTTTTTAACTAAAGATTTGCTATTCTGCACTGCTACCTAAAACATCCTATTATTTCTAAGCCTGACATATAACTTTTTTTGCAATTGTCATTTCATTATTCTCTCGTCATTTCGTCATTTTTCATAGAACAAAAGTGTGCAAAGCACACTCTCGCGTTTCAACAAACGAATCTGCACAGCTTTTGTTCCGCGCGCGAGCAGTGCCGTCAGGCTATTTTCTTCTCTGCGAGCTATGCATTAT
>JAXJUX010000232.1:0-2740 GCA_036308845.1 Ruminococcus sp. | reverse complement strand
TGAAGATGTAGGAATCGGCTTATTTGTTGCCTGTATTTCCGCAGCCCCATTTTACATGATTTTTGAGAAAATGCTTCGAAAAATCAGCATCTATAAAATGATGAAACTGTCAGGCGTGTTTTTTATGCTGAAAATGTTTTTGCTGCTGATTGCGACGCAGGTATGGCACATTTACGTGATTGAGTTGCTGCAGATTGTTACGTATGGATTCGTTTACCAGCCGTTATATTATTTTGCACGGGAAAAAGTTTCCGAATCAGACCTGGTAAAAGGACAATCGGTTGCAGTTTCTTTGTATACGCTGGGAGCCGCGTTGGGAAGTTTTGTGGGCGGTCGAACACTGGATGCGTTTGGCGTGGCTGGTCTGTTGAAGACGGCGTTTGTGGCGGCTTGTGTAGGGACGATTATTATTTGTACCGTATTGAGAAAAGAAAAATAAGAGATAAAAGTGTGTTTCATATATCATGGGGCACACTTTTATTTTGTTGAAAAATCAACATCTCTGCGCTATAATAAAATTGTTGAAGATTCAACTTTATGCAAATGGAAAGAGGGGAACGTGCATGGTTGATAGATTTGAACGTTTTACACGTGCAATTTTTGATATTTCCCGATATTGGCATAAGATTACAACGGCGGAAATGGAAAAATATGGCTTAAAAGGGCCTCATTCCATTTATCTTGTAACCATGTATCAATATCCGGAAGGAATTTCTGCGACGCAGTTGTGCGAACTTTGTGGAAAAGATAAATCCGATGTGTCCCGCATGATGGGAATTCTTGAGAAAAAAGGTTTGGTAAAAAAAGAAGGGCTTCGTCAGAAATGTTATAAAGGCGTATTCAAATTGACAAAAGAGGGCCAGGAAACAGCTGAATTCGTACAAAAACGAGCGAGTCTGGCGGTAGAAATCGCTGGAAGTGATTTGTCAGATGAAATGCGAGAAAGTTTTTATGAATCGTTGGATTTGATAGCAGAGCGATTGCACAAGATGAGTACAGAAGGTCTTCCGCAGGAGGAAGAGTCGGAAATATAAACAAAAGGAGATGAAACAATGCAGCAAATGGATCCAAAATATGAGGCATTATTTACCCCATGGAAAATTGGGAATGTCGAAATTAAGAACAGAATTGTCATGTGTCCGATGGGAGGAACCTCCCTGTTTGGCTGGATGGAACACACAGGAAATCATTTTGACAAGGAAGCGGCAAAATTTTTCCTGGATAAGGCGAAAAATAATGTTGGTTTGATCATTCCGGGGATTGCACCGATTCGTAGTACCTACATGGGACAGTGGCTTTATCAGAATAAGAAAATGTTCGCAGAATTAAAAGAGTATATGGAAGAAATCCATAAGACCGGGGCAAAATTATTTGTACAGATTACCGCAGGAATGGGACGTTCCTGGGCGATTCCAACGGCTCTGGTGCCACTGCACAATGCACCAGTGATTCGTGATGTGATCAAACCGATTATTGACATTCCGTATCAGTGTGCCAGTCCAAGTGTGCTGCCATCCCGTTGGTCTGACAAAGTAATGTGTCGTGAAATTACGGTAAAAGAAATTGAAGAAATCGTAGATGCTTTTGCAAAAACATCAGAACTTTGTAAATGGGCAGGCGTTGATGGTGTGGAAGTACATGCGGTACACGAAGGCTACCTCATTGACCAGTTTACTTTAAAATACACCAACAAACGTACCGACAAATACGGTGGTTCTTTCGAAAATCGCTATCGTTTTGCGGTTGATATCGTAAAAGCAATCAAAGAAAAATGCGGAGAAGATTATCCGGTTTCTCTGCGTTATTCCGTAGAATCCAAAGTGAAAGACTTTGGCGTAGGCGCTGTTCCGGGAGAGGAATATACAGAAATCGGACGTGACATGGAAGAAAGTGAAAAAGCGGCAAAATATCTGCAGGATGCAGGTTACGATATGCTGAACGCAGACAACGGAACCTATGACTCCTGGTACTGGTCCCATCCACCAATGTATATGCCATTGAACTGCAATCTGGATGATGTAGCACATATCAAGAAATTTGTGGATATCCCAGTGGTATGTGCAGGTCGTATGGAACCAGATGTAGGGGCAAAAGCAGTAGAAGAAGGCCTGATTGACGGTGTGGGCGTTGCCCGCCAGTTCCTTGCCGATTCCGAGTGGATTACAAAACTGATGGAAAACCGCATGGAGGATATCAAACCATGTATTTGCTGTCACAATGCTTGTTTCAATATGTCACATTATAAAGGGGTTGCAAATGCCCAGTCTATTTATGATGCCAGCCATATTGCAAGATGTGCTTTGAATCCACCAGTCATGCAGTCCAATAAATATGAAATCAAACCTGCCAAAAAACAGAAAAAGATTGCGATTATCGGCGGCGGCATCGGCGGTATGGAAGCGGCAATCGTTTGTGCAAAACGTGGACATAAAGTGGTATTGCTGGAAAAAACAGAACGTCTTGGCGGTGTATTCCATGCAGCGGCAGCTCCATCCTTCAAAGAAAAGGATAAAATGCTGATTGCCTGGTATGAACGTGAGATTAAAAAATATCCAAACCTGAAAGTGCGTCTGAATACAGAAATTACCAATGTAAAAGTTCTGAAAGCCGATGAAGTGATTATTGCAACTGGTGCAAAAGCAAGAACATTACCAATCAAAGGTGCGGAAAGAGCGGTACAGGCGGTTGATTTCCTGCTTGGAAAAGAATCCGTTGGAGAAAATGTTGTGATCATTGGTGG
>JAXJUX010000231.1:0-21950 GCA_036308845.1 Ruminococcus sp. | reverse complement strand
CACTACGGTGTCACCGTAGTAGATATCGCCCTCGTTCTCGAGCTCGATCTCTACAGAACCGGCGAACGCTACCGGAGCTTCCTCGGTCGCCTCGGGCTGTACGGTCTCGATCGGCTCTTCGGTGGCTTCGGGCTGCTCGGTCTCAGCAGGCTCCTCGGTTACATCGGGCTGCTCGGTCTCGGTCGGCTCCTCGGTTACCTCGGGCTGCTCGGTCTCAGCCGGCTCCTCGGTTTCCTCGGGCTGCTCGGTTTCCTCCGGGGTCTCAGTTTCTTCAGGATCCTCCGTATTATCGGTCTCCTGCGGCATCACGGTCTCTACCGGTGCAGGAGTCGGCTCGGCGGTTACATTGATCTCGTCAATTTCGTCAGCGAAAACAGGCTGGCACACCATGGAGATTGCAACCATAACCAACAGCATTTTCTTGAAAGTGTTCTTCATAAGATATGTCCTCCCTTATTCAACGGGTTCGATTTATTTACCTTCCGTATTCTGTACTAACGCCAAAAAGTTTGCTTCATTATCAGCTGTTTCTTCTAAAGCAACTTCTTCCTTCTCAGATGAAAGAAATATTTTTTTAATTGCTACTACTGCTGCTATAATACAAACAATTTCAACACAGATAAGAAGAATATAACGCAGGCTCTTCTTCTTTGTTTTCTTGCTGCATACAATTTCATGTCCACAATTCGAACAAAATTTATCATTCTTATCTACCGTATTTCTACAATTCGGGCAATACATTCTTTTTTCCTCCCCTATTCTTTCTATCATCCACTTCCTAAAAAAATAAATAAGCCTGAGTTATTCACCACCGAATGAACAACTCAGGTTTCCAATTCACATAAAGCTGTAAATTCACACTTATTTTCCAAAACAGTTCTTTTACACCATTACTATTTATTCCAAAATTGAATTATTCTTCCACCTTCGTCCCGCATACGATGCAAAATGCATTGCCTTCTTTTAGTTCTGTTCCGCACACACGACATTTTTTCGGTGGTGTTTCCACATTCATCGGCATACCTCCATAATAAGGCAACCCATTTTCATTATCTCTGTTGGTATTTTGGACAGTCAGATTATTTCCGCAGCGTGTGCAAAATACAGCATCATACTGATTCAAAGCCCCGCAAACATTACACTCTCTTTTTCCGCCACAATACATACAAAACAATGCACCTTTCTCCATTTCGGCTCCACAATGCGGACATCTGCGAACTTCTTTTAGTTTCTGCTGCTGTTTCTGTAATTGCTCGATACTCAGATTTATTGCTTCTATCCTTTCGAAAATTCCTCTGTACTGTTCCGGAATCTGCTCCAGATGGGTCTTGTAAAACGATTCTCCCAACTGTCGATAGCACTCTTTCAATTCTTTATTTTTATCTTCAATCTGCGCACTGATGTTAAAACTTTCCGTCATTCTCTGTGCACTTTTTCCTGCGCTTTTTAATCTGTTTCCTAAAATTTCTAACATCGCATTTCCTCCTGAATAATGAAATATCCCACCGAAAAAGCAAATGCTTTTTATGCTTTTTCAGGGAGTTTTCTTAAAAAATCTTTTCCGCCAAAGAATCTACTTTTCGAATATAAAATCCACTTCCGCCCAATGTTACAGTAACGGCAAATAATACTACAACAAACTGTGCCACATCTAATACATTCAAACACAGACTGTCCAAAGACAACGGGAAGCTAATATACGCACGTGTAAACCAGTTAAAAATTATTTCAAGCGTATCAAAGCATTCGAGAAGTACTTAACATGACCAGAGAAGAATTCAGTGAAAAATGTAACATTTCTAGTAGTTTTCTTGCAGCTGTGGAAAGTGGAAAAAAAGCAGTCACGTCCAAAACTCTTTATAAAATCTGCACCTTTGCAGATATTTCTGCTGACTATATCATTCGTGGAAACAACGAAAATTTTGAGACAGATATGATTTTGGAAATGATGCGTTCCCTTGATCCCAAGAGCAGAGAATACGGGATACGCATTTTACGAAATTATGTGGAATCTATTTCATCTCTAAAAAAGGAGTATTCCCCAGATAAGATGTGACAAATTTACAAAACGAAAACTACTCTATTCCTCGAACTATTAAGTACTCAAACTATAAAATAAGCCGCCACTTACGTGACGGCTCATTTTATAGTTATGACAAATATTTCCGCATCGACATCAGTGCATTTTTCTCTAACCTGCTCACCTGTGCCTGCGAAATTCCAATCTCCTCTGCTACTTCCATCTGTGTCTTTCCATCAAAATAACGTAAGTTGATGATATGCTTTTCTCTTTCACTCAAACGTTTGATGGCATCCTGCAGCGCCAGATTTTCTACCCAGTTTTCTTCTTTGTTTTTTTTGTCACTGACCTGATCCATTACATACAGGGTATCTCCACCCTCGGAATACACGGGTTCGTACAAACTCATCGGACTTTGAATGGCATCCAGAGCATGTACGATTTCTTCCTTTTCAATGCCGATTTCATTGGCGATTTCCATGATTGTCGGTTCCCTGGAATACTGTTTCACATAATTTTCTTTTGCATAAATCGCCTTGTATGCAATATCACGCAGGGAACGGCTGACGCGAATGGAATTGTTATCCCTCAAATATCTGCGGATTTCTCCCATGATCATCGGAACCGCATACGTGGAAAATTTCACCTGCAGCGTAGTATCGAAATTGTCAATCGCTTTCATCAATCCAATACAGCCGATTTGGAACAAATCGTCCGGATTTTCATTGCTGTTTCCAAAACGTTTCATCACACTTAAAACCAGCCTTAAATTCCCCTTGATGTACAACTCCCGCGCTTCCTGGTCACCTGCTTTTATTTTCTCAAAGAGCAATTCTTTTTCTTCTGTAGTAAGTACCGGAAGCTTTGCAGTATTCACGCCACAAATCTCAACCTTATTAAGTGCCATAGTAAGAATCCTCCTGAAACTAATTTTTATGTTCAGTTAAAGGATTCTCATTTGAAGTTTGGGATATTCAAAAATGACGAAAATTTAAAAATCTTTTAGTCCTTGACAATAAAATGAAAACAGCCATCCACACTTTCACCAGAAAGTATGAACGGCTATTTTCTTATTATGTATCAACTTTACCTTAAATATCTTCTCGCGTAATATTTTTCAGCCATTTATAACTCTTATAATGCTTGATAACAAAAGGCATTTTCACAAATTCATCCAGACAAAGGATAAAGTACACCCACATTGGCGGCAGCTTCAGCACAAACGCGCAGAAGAAACCAAGTGGAACAGAGAAACACCACATATCGATCATATCACAGATAAATCCAAAACGGGAATCGCCGCCGGAACGGAACACACCGCAGATAAAGGTGGTGTTCATGGCCTGTCCCATAACATAATAAATGTTAATGAACAACATAATTGTCAGGTACTGGCTCGCTGTATCTGTCAGATCTACCATCTGCATCATAATCGGACGAATGAGGAAAATCAAAAGTCCACCTAACAGACCACTCAAAAAGGTTACTTTCAAAAGACGTGAGGAATCTCGTCTTGCTTCTTCCATTTTTCCATCACCAATCAGTTTTCCAAGGTAAATAGCGCCGGCACTGGAAATACCAAAGCAGAAAGCAGTTCCCAGGTTTCTTGCTACGGTAACGACAGAGTTCGCAGCAACCATATCATTTCCCAGATGTCCCATGATGACAGAGTACATGGAAAATGCAACGCCCCAAACCACTTCATTTCCAAATGCAGGAAGGGCATATTTCAAATAATCTTTAAAAAGTACTGGATTTTTTTCAAAAATCGCAGAAACACGGAAGCGCACCGTTTTAAAGCGAACAGCATCTATCATGCAAATTGTTGTTTCGATACCACGGGCAATTACAGTCGCCAAAGCAACTCCGACGATACCGAGTTTTGGCATTCCAAAGAAACCAAAGATAAAGACTGCATTCAAAACGATATTCAGTCCCAGTGCAGAACTGAAGGTTGCCGTTGCAAATCCAACTCGTTCGATACTTCTCATGATACTCAAATATGCCTGAGAAATACTCTGGAACAGATAAGAAATACCCAGCACACGAAGATAAGTGGTTCCACCCTCAATTAATACCGGATCATTCGTAAACACATGCATCACATATTTTGGGAATATGCATGCAAGCACTGCGAAAGTAGCGGAAATCACAATCGAGAATCGCATGGCAATTCCCATGATTTTTTCAATGGCTTTCGTATCGCCTTTTCCCCAATACTGAGAGGACATGATTGTAGCACCGGAAGCAATTCCACAATATACCAAAGTCAAAATAAATTGCAGCTGGTTTGCAAGTGATACAGAAGACAACGCATCCTGCCCTACATATCCTACCATGACAACGTCTGCGGAGTTGACTGCTGTACTTACCAGATTCTGCAATACAATCGGACCAACCAGATGAAGCATGGAGCGATAAAAGGTATCTTCCATTTTTCTTTTGTTTTCCATAAAGACCCCCATTACGTAAAATATTCTTATATAAATTGCGTCAAATCATTCACATGATAATACAATTATTTTGTGTTTTCAACACCAAAATTTGCGATTCTGAAATATTTTTTTCATACCAAAATATTGTTGCAAAAACGCCCTTTCTTCAGGCTTTTGGATTACAAAAAAATAATTTTCTGTCAAAAAAAATTCCTATATAAGAAAAAGAACCCCGCCACAAACGAGATTCTTTTCCTTCAAATTATGTTTTATTATTCTATTTCTGTATGACCACCACATCCGCTGTTCTTCCTGGCACAAGCTGCAGCATGAGGGCAACCGATACAAGTTACACCTTTTTTCTTTTCATTTCTTATGTATAAAACTGCCACACCCACAATCAGTAAAATTACAATTCCAAGAATCACATCTGTCATAATCATAACTCCTTTTTATTTTTTCAGTGCATATTCTGCTGCGAATTTTTTGTCTGCTTTTTTGATCAGATATACGATGATAGCTACGATTGCTGCTACCACGATCAGACCAGGCACAAATCCTGTTCCAACAGTACCTGCTGTAATCAGTGTACCAATCTGGTATACCAGGAATGCTACGGTATAACCAGTTGCAAACTGCAGTGCAACACCAGCCCAGAACCATTTTCTGTCTTTCATTTCAGAGTTCATAGCACCCAGTGCTGCGAAACAAGGTGGTGTAAACAGGTTGAACATCAGGCAGGCAAGTGCTGCTGCTTTTGTGATTCCGAAAATTGCAGCTACTTCTGTAGCGCCACCCATCAGAGCCAGTTCTTCTGTATCAATAAAGCTTGTTACACCGTATACAACAGCCAGTGTACCAACAACGTTTTCTTTGGCAATGAAACCAGTAACTGCTGCCGCTGCCATCTGCCATACACCAAATCCCAGAGGAATCAGAAGAACAGCGATTGGAGAAGCGATGGAAGCCAGAATGGATGTGCTTTCCATACCTTCTTCTACGAGCTGAAGCTGCCAGTTGAAGGACTGCATGATCTGAACGACTGTATTACAAACCAGAATGATGGTTCCTGCTTTTACGATATATGCTTTCCCACGTTCCAGCATAGAGAAGAATGCTCTCTTAATGCTTGGAAGTTTGTATTCTGGAAGTTCCATGATAAAGAAAGATTTTCTGTATTTGTATCCTGTGATTCGTTTAACCAGCAGAGCGCCAAGGAAAATCAGCAGAATACCTACAAAGTACATCAATGTACCAACCCATGTTGCATCAGCGAAAAATACGCCTGCAAACAGAGCGATTACCGGAAGTTTTGCACCACATGGCATAAATGGAGTCAGCATAGCAGTTGCTCTGCGTTCTCTTTCGTTACGAATGGTACGACAGGACATAATACCTGGGATTGCACAACCAGTACCAATAACCATAGGGATTACGGATTTACCGGAAAGACCTACACGTTTGAAGATTGGGTCAAGTACTACGGAAACACGAGCCATATACCCACAGTCTTCCAACAGTGCGATCAGGAAATACATAACCATTACCAATGGAAGGAAACCAACAACAGCTCCAACACCACCGATGATACCATCCACAAGCAGGGCCTGCATAAATGGAGAAGCACCTTCTACCAGACCGGCAACCCATTCCTGGAATGTTTCAATCCAGCCAACGAGAAAATCTGCGATAAATGGTCCCAATGTAGACTGGGAAATATCAAATACAAGGAACATGATAACGGCGAAAATCGGAATTCCCAGCCATTTGTTTGTAAGAATATCGTCAATTTTATCCTGATAGTTTTTGTCTTTTGTAAATACTTTACGTGTTTCTACTTCAGAAACAATTTTATTTACAAATGCAAAACGTTTCTTATCAGCTTCTACTACAACTGCTTTATTTGTCAGATCAATATCTCCCTGTTCATATGGAGCCTTCTGACCTTTTCCTGCAAGGGATGCTGCAGTCTTTACAACTTCTGAAAGACCTTTATCACTGGAGGAGGTAGATACTGTCTCAACAACAGGACAACCTAATTTTTTTGCTAAAGCTTTTGCATCGATTTTTGTTTCTTTCTTTGCATTGATGTCACTTTTGTTCAAAGCAACCACAACAGGAATACCCAGTTCCAGAAGCTGTGTCGTAAAGAACAGGCTTCGGCTTAAGTTTGTAGCGTCCACAATGTTGATGATTACATCTGGATTTTCATTTTTTACGTAACCACTCGTAATGCTTTCTTCAGAAGTAAATGGCGACATGGAATATGCACCTGGCAGGTCAACTGCGATCAATTCTTCTGAACCATTGTAATAAGTTTTCTTAATTGGGCTTTCTTTTTTGTCAACTGTAACACCAGCCCAGTTACCAACGTGTTCACTTCTTCCTGTGAGCGCGTTGTACATGGTAGTTTTTCCACTATTCGGATTACCTGTTAAAGCAATTCTCATTTGGACTTCCTCCTCACACTTTCCTTTGTAATTATATATGTCTAACTTTATTTAGTTATAACTAACCCGTTTCCCAAAAAATAATCTCGCATAGCGAGATTACATATGTATCAGACCATTCGCCACACCCGGTTTCTCTTAAAAAGACCAGTTATACGATAATGGCTTCTGCTAACTGATTATCGATGTTGTATCTTCCATCTTTGATTGATACGACACATCCACTTCTTTTTCGTGAAATTACGGTAATCGGTTCTCCACTATAACACCCCAGAGAAAAGAGGAACGCATCCAGTTCTTCATCGTCGGTAGCGATTTCTTTAATGATATATTCTTCTCCAACCTGTGCTTCTGTTAAGTTCATAATAGCCTCCCGATATTAGACATTCATTAGCATTAACTAACTTTGGTAAGTTTAGTCTAACACCGGGATTTCTATCTGTCAAGATGTATTTCACAAATTTTTCCAATTTTTGCTACAGTTTAGCCACTATCCCTCATTCATACCTCACAATCTCCTTTTTCAGCCGCTTCATAATCCTTTTTTCCAACCGGGAAATATAGGACTGCGAAATTCCCAACATATCCGCCACTTCTTTCTGCGTCTTTTCTTTCCCATCCGGCTGATTCAAGCCAAATCGCAAACAAATAATTGTTTTTTCTCTTTGGGATAATTTATTGATAGCTTTTACCAAAAGCTTACATTCCACTTCATGTTCCAGGTCGCGATAAATCACATCCTCTTCTGTTCCCAAAATGTCCGAAAGCAGCAATTCATTACCATCCCAATCCACGTTGAGCGGTTCATCGATGGACACCTCCATGCGGGTTTTACTGTTTCTTCTCAAATACATCAATATCTCATTTTCAATGCAGCGGGATGCGTACGTCGCCAGTTTAATTTTCTTTTCGGGATTAAATGTATTGATTCCTTTGATCAATCCAATCGTTCCGATGGAAATCAAATCTTCCATCCCTACACCCGTATTGTCAAATTTTTGAGCGATATACACGACCAGCCGCAGATTGTGCTCAATGAGACTGGTTTTCGCTTCCTGATTATTTTCCTGTAATAACTGTTCAATGACTTCTGTCTCCTCTTCTGCGCTAAAAGGTGCCGGCAGAACATCTGCTCCGCCAATATAGTAAATCTCACCGGGACGATTCCACAAAACTCTGGAAAAGCCGGATATCGCTCGTACACGAAAATGACTTGGTAACACTGCTTGCATCATAGTATTCCTCCTAACTGTCTATCAGATTTGGATGCAAAATCATTTCATACTCCCTCAAAAACCCTTCACTTTCTTCATATAAAGCTACGATTGGATTCGTAATGATTTTTTGTGTTTTGTAATTTTCCAGGCAAAGATAGTCCAACGTAACAGCTACTGCCATTCCCTTCGTACATCCCAAACTTTGAAACTGCAGAAAATGTGGTCTCAAACGCCCCAACGCTTCCACATCTACAATTCCTTCATGAAAATTCTTCAGTTGCTTTACCTGTTCAGCAGATAACAGTTCTTCCATTGCAAATACAGAAATGATACTCACCGGTTTTTTGCTGACCGGATCAAATAATTGATTTCCGGTATCCATAAATGCCTGCACTTTCTTACATTTACCGTTCGCATAGATGCACGCTGTATATGTATGTTCTTTCTTCGCAGACATTTTTGCCTGAACCATCAGCAAAAGTGCCATAACCCCATAAGCGACCGCTGCCAGAAGCATCCAGAAATATACGTTATGTGTGCCCATTTCTTGCTTGAAGAACTGTAAAAAACCTCCCATAAAAAATGTGCATACGTATAACAGGACGACTCCCAAGATCAATTCCTGTATTTTTTTTACTCCACATCCAAACCTTATCATCAATGTGTTAATGACTACATGAACCAGAAGGATATTCAAATATCTGGTGACTGGACACACAAGCAGCATACACACCCCCGCGGAACCGATGCATGCACCCCAAAGACTTCGTCCGATTGCCGCATGTACATGAAGCAACCGGCTGACGAGCCTCAACAAGAAAAAATCCATCCACAGATTCACCAGAAAAAGGACATCCAGGAATACTTCATAGTACACAAAACACCCCCTATCCCAATGAATAGCACTTACTGAAATTCGTAAGTCCTATTATATGAGATAGGGGGTGTTTAATTTGTCAAAAGCGGGGGGCGGATTTTGGGAAGTTCTCGACAAATCCTGCTTCTGCCTTATTCGTTATTTTCTTTTAAAATATGTTCCAAATTGACTTTCAGGCAGCTGCACAACCGATAGATAATATAAAGAGAACAATTTTTTCTGCCTTTTTCGATTTCATACAAATATTTTGATGAAATATTTGCCTGCTCCGCCAGTTGCTCTCTGGTCAAATTTTGTTCTTTTCGTATTTGTCTAAGCTGCTGTCCCACCTGATGTGAGAATGTTTCTTTCGTATGCTCCATGCTTCTATCACCCTACATATGTCATTAGAGAGATTATAAAACACAGGGCAAACAAGCATCAAAAAATTAACTCTCTTTTATTATTTTTTCTCTGAAAAAATGGAATTCGACATTTTGTCCTAAAATTCGACATTTTAAGTCATAAAAAAATAGAGTTCAGTAAAATCACATGACAAGCAGGAAACAAAAATGTTCCTTTCCATCTAACATCGTTTTCATCGTTTTATAGTTAAATCTGTAATCTTCACTGAATTCACGTATTTTATGCAATCCATATCCGGAATGCCCCTGTTTGCTGCTGTAGCCTTTTTCAAACATTTTCTTCCTATTTAATGTATTAGAAGAAACGGGATTGGCAATCGAAATGCAGATATTTCCTTTGATTTCTTTCATACATATGTAAATCCGGGATTCCTTGGTCCCTTCTACGGCTTCCATTGCATTATCCAGCAAAATCCCCAGGATTTCCACCATCACAAATTCCGGTATCGGTATAACCGCTTCCGGAATATTGACATCCAGCTTTACCGATATGCCTTTCTTCCAGGCATCGTTGATTTTGCTGTATAAAAAACCGGATAATACTTTTGATTCCAGATTCAACAGGCGGTATTCTTCATTTTCCTGAGCAATCTGCTTGATGTAAGCGCGCTGCATTTGCACCAATGTATCGTATTCTTTTACCGAATATCCCATTCCAATCAGTGCCTGTAAATGGTTGTGAAAATCGTGCTGTTTCTTTTTGACTTCGGACAATAAATCCTGATAAGACGCCCAATAACTTTCCCGCAGTTCCTGATCTTTTTGTTTCACAAATGCTGCTATTCTTTCTTTTTGCAGACAATACAAAATAACAAGCGCAATGCTATAAATTATGATGACCTGTATACCATTTGTCATTTCAGATGCTCTAAAATATTCCATACATAATAGAAAGCACAAAATTTCAAGAATTGTATAAGTTTTATACATGATCAAATCCTTTCTGTATTTTCTTCAGATACAGCATACTTATTTCAATCCGTTTCTGAGACTCTTTGAGTGTCAGATAATGATTCACGGTATCGATATGATTGATATATTGACAATTTACTGCTGTATTTCGGCTGCATTGTACAAAGATTCCATGTTCGTCGCACTTGAGAAAATTCTTCAATGTCCGATTGGGAATGGTCAATAGATTCTGTTTCATATGAATATACAATACGTGCATATTCACTTCCACATATAAAATATCCTTTGGAAATAAGACATATAAAATTCCGTCTTTCCGCATAAACACCGGTGCCGGGTTGGTATCTGCCGAACAGAATCCCAATGCCAACTCCACCTTTTTTGCAACTTCTTCCGGCGGAAATGGTTTTTCCAGATAATCAAAACAATGCAGTGTATGCAGTGCTTCATTTCCAATATCCGCAAGACACGTAAGAAAAATGATCGGCGTATGCATATACCTGACATTTTCCCGTAATTTCTGTGCAAAATGGATTCCGGACATATCTGATTCTTTCTGTGCCGACAGCACAATATCCAGCACAAACACGTCCATATGCAAAGAAAAAGCCTGAAAACAGGCTTCTTCATACGTGGTCGCTGTATAAACTTTTATCTGATTATTGTTAATAGTTTCTATTGCCTGTTTTAATGAATCCAATGTTTTTTGATTATCTTCCAGAATCAAAACATTTTTTCTCATTGTATATTACTCATATCTTTCTATTATTTTTACAAAACGGTGTAATTCTTTCTCCAGTTCCTCCCGGACTGAATCAGGGAATTTCTTCCAGATTTTGTTAATCTCATTGACATAGTACATTTTCCTGTTCAGAAAAATCCATGGAGAATAGCCCAATTTGTTGTATACTTTCTGTAGGATTTCCGCATTTGGGTTCTGCTCCATTTTTTCTATCTTGCGATACCGTTTCACGTCAATTTCAAGAATATCCGCAAATTTTACCTGTGACATATCCTCCACCGTACGGATATTTTCCCAAATCGTATTGTCTTTCTCTTCCATATCCAACAGATTTACATATTTCTCCACTGTACGCAGACTGGAAAGTTCTTCTTGGGCGTATTTCTTGCATGCCATTTTCGTTATCATACATGCATATTTTATGAACATGGCACGCTGCTCATCATTTTTCAAACAGGACAGATACTGGTCTGTGATTCCATGTACCGTTTCATCACCTGTCAAAATATATCCAACATCCCCACCATGTTTTAGAAAGCACTGTAATCTTTCATCTGTCAGACAAAATTTACCGTTTTCTATGGAGGTATAATGATTCTGCGTAATTCCCAACATTCCACAGAATTCATTCTGGCTCATATGATATTTTTTCCGAAACGCAAGCAATCTCTGAGGAATCTCTGTGTAATGGTTATCCATGCAAACTCTCCAATACATTTTTTATAAATATATTGTAGAGATTTGCATTTCCCTATTCGTGGGGCAATCGCAAGTATTTTGTATTTTTTTCCATCATTTTGTCACCTCCCTGCCATCGACATACTTATTGTAGTCCGAATAAGCCGGGAGTGAAACCAGCTATAGTTCCGGTTTTGAAATTTTTTTAACTATTTTATGGCTGAAGCTGCTCCAACATCCGTCGCAGCTGTGTAATCTCCAACTGTCCCGGAGCAGAGGCCGCTCCAACAGTCCCAAATGTCACAACGGAACCGAACACTTGTCCGCAAACACGGCTGACAGCCCCCAGTCCACTCATGGACATGGTAATCACTGGTGCTTCTCCGGTTTTGTTCGCATGAACCGTAGCTATCAAAAGTTTTAATACGTCTTCTGCTTCGGATGGCATGACAGCAAGTTTGCGAATGTCTGCCTCTGTATCTTCCATCACCTGCAAAATTTCTTCCATATCAGCCACGGAAGGTGTTTCATGGAAATGATGATTGGACGCAACAATGATTTTCTTTTCTTCATGCAAAGTTTTTACAAGTGCCTCTCTTTCCAAATCTTTCATAAACCATTCCACGTCAATTAAATCAACAGCTTCACTTTTTGCTGTTTTCTTTAAAATATCCACATAATCTTCTGGTGTAATCTTGCAATTTCCACCTTCCGCAGAGGTTCGAATCGTAAAAATCAGAGGAACATCCACAAGAATTTCTCTGATTTTTCCTGCCAACGCTTCTACTTTTTCCTGCTCGAACAACGCTTCATAAAAATCAGCACGCCATTCCAGCAAATCCGGATGCTGTTTGGCAGCCTCTTTTGTCTGCTTTAAGATTTCTTCTTCTGTAACTCCCGTTACCGGAACACAGATTTTTGGCATTCCTTCTCCGAGAATCAGGTTTCTAACTTTTATACTTTTCATGGATTTCCTCTTTTCTATCTGTTTTGTAATGTGTTATGATACTTGTATATTTTGATGTCTCAGGATTTTCAGTTAAAATAGCTGAAAACACCTCGCCAGACACTAGCTGCTTAGTAATTACAAATCTTTACATATTATAATATAAGGAGTTTTTTATGACAATACCAATTACCGGACACACAAAATTTATGGGACTTTTAGGAAGTCCTGTTGCGCATAGCATTTCACCACTGATGCACAATGAAAGTTTTCATATTTTAGGATTGGATTACGTATATCTTTGCTTTGAAGTGAAAGAAGATGGCTTGAAAACGGCCGTCGATGGACTAAAAATGGCAGGCATTCGTGGATTTAACCTGACGATGCCATGCAAGAATCTGATGGCAGAACTTTGCGATGAGCTTTCTCCTGCTGCTTCATTGATCGGAGCAGTCAATACCGTTGTCAACGAAAACGGAACTCTGATTGGACACAATACAGATGGCATCGGATTTTGGCGTGCCGCTTTGGAAGAAGGTGTTTCTCCAAAAGATAATTCCATTACACTGATGGGAATGGGCGGTGCTGCTACTTCCATTGCTGTACAGGCTGCTTTGGATGGAGCAAAAGATTTGCACATTTATGCCCGCCCAACCAGCCGTTTCTGGAATCGCGCACAGCATTTGGTGGACGAATTAAACGCACGCACCAGCGGTCGTGTTCAGCTTTTCGAACAGGCGGATACGTCTTCCTTAAAAGCAAGCATGGATTCCTCCCAGTTATTGATCAACGGAACTTCCGTGGGAATGGCACCACATACAGAAGCTTCTATCATTCAGGATTGTTCTTTGTTCCATCCGGAACTGACTGTTGCAGACGTTATCTACAACCCGAAAGAAACGCTGCTTCTCAAACAGGCGAAGGAAGCAGGCTGCAAAACCTTTAATGGTATGTATATGCTGCTTTATCAGGGGGCAGAAGGATTCCGTCTGTGGACCGGACATGACATGCCGGTGGAACAGATTAAGGAGAAATTTTTTGTGTAATTTGTGTATCTAATATCATATATGAAAAAGCCACCAAATAAAAAATGATGGGGCTGTCGCAAAAGTCATACTGCACTGCTCTTTGGACGGTAATTCACTTGAAATCAGTTGTTCCGTCCAAAGAGCAGTAGCTGTACACAACTTTGGTAGGTATTTGGGACGGTAATATCTTTAAATTCACATATTCCGTCCAAAAATACTCCCCACCGCCACCAAACTTTCCTTCAAATCCCGCCGAAAATTATAATCCTCCTCCCGCAAACTGCTCACCACCACACCACTGCTGTCCTTTTGTGCCGTCGCGTGAATGTATTTCCCGCACCGCCAATAAATTGCCATGTGTCCTGGAAAATATAACAAATCTCCCATTTTCATTTCACATAGACAAATCTCCTGCACGGGAAATCCCTCTTTGATTTGTGCATCCCGATAGATCAGCACGCCATTTTTCTGATATGCCATAAATGCCAGCCCGGAACAATCGATTCCCGCATCCGTTTTTCCAGCCCAACGATACGGTGCTCCCATGTATTGCATAGCGGCTTCCACAACCATTTTGCGAAATACGTTTTCTCTGATCATTCGCGGGTTGATATATGCCAGCGAATTTCCATATAGCAAATACGAATCGTTATCTTCTCGTTCCCGCAGAAATTTTGTCCGCAAATATCCGATGGTTCCATCCATCAAACATACCTTCGCCCACCCCGACTGTTGGATTTCTTTCTGCAATACCTGAATCAAGCTTCCTCTGTACAACGTAAGCAGTTTTCGTCCTTTTACATCCGGAATCGCCAAAACATCCACAAAACTCCCATCCACGTAATGCAAACATTTTCTCCTGTCCTCGGAATACCCGACAAAGCAGCTTTCCTTTTTTATCCACCCATGATATCCATAAAATGTTGTGATATAAAAATAATCTTCTGTTTCGTTATCAATCTGAAACAGCCAACCATACAGTAATTCATCAGCAATGCCTGAATATTCTGTTTGTTCTGGCGCTGCATTTTCATAAACCGGAAGTGATTTTTCAGCACAGATCCCCAACCTCATCATTCTTCTCCTTTTTTATTCACATATCCAAAATAAAAATTTCCACAGTGATACACCAGATTTTCGTAATTTTCATCATTAAATAAGTATGTATTACTTCCATAATAAATAGGAAACACAGGAAGCTCCTCGGAAAGTATGTTTTCACACAGACGATAATTCTTCCAGATATCCTGTATATTTGTTTTCTTTTGTGCGGTCTGCAAAGTCAAATCATACAATTCATTGGAAAAGAACGCATCATTTGCTCCGCTCAGCATGGTATTTAGCATATTAGAACCCTCCGCAATATCCATATTCCAACTAAAATATGCCAAATCATAATTTCCAGTAGCCCGATCTGCCCAAAAAGAATCGGTATTTGTTACAATTGTAACGCTGTCAATTCCAAGATATGTCTTCCAGTCATGAAGAATCATTTCTGCAATGGATTGATTTTTCGCATTATTTACCAGATATTTCAGAATGGGAAAGTTTTCGCCATTGGGATACCCCGCCTGCGCCAGCAATGCTTTTGCCTCCTTGCAGTTGCTTTCAAAGTCATTTGTGTCGTACCATACATCCAGTTTCTCATGAAAATCTTCGCCATTTTCATCCACGATTCCACGTGGCATATAGGCATCTGCCACCGTACTCTCTGTCTTTTCCAACTGTACAATTCTTTCCCTGTCGATTGCCAGACAAAGCGCCTTTCTTACACGTACATCCCGTAAAACCTCCGCACCATTATTTCCCAGATTTACCAAAACTCCGTACGTCTGCAGCCCCGGAACGATCTGCAGACCATTTCCTTTCATCCGCTCTGCTTCTTCACTCGGATAGGTGTCGCTGTACACTATATCCCCACTCTCAAAAGAAGCCAGCATGGTACTTTCGTTACTGAACAATTTCCAGGTCAGTTCTTCCACTTGTATTTCTTCGTAAGCATAATAATTTTTCCGTGCCCTCATCACCAGATCATCCTGATGCTGCCACTTCTCCAACGAAAAAGCGCCATTATACACTGTTCTTTCCGGGTCCGTGGCGTACAAATCCCCCTGTGCTTTCACAATGTCTTCTCTCACTGGATAGGTCGGTGGAAATGCCAGAATTTCCAAAAAATAGCTGCAGGGGTATTCCAGTTCTACAAGCAATGTCTTATCATCCAGCGCTTTCACCCCTAACGTTTCTATTTTTTGCTGCCCTTGTCGTATTTCTTTTGCGCCAACTACCATATCCAGCAAAGAGGCATAACTTTCTCCTTCACAAATCAATCGCCGCCAGGCATATACAAAATCATCCGCCGTGACAGGCTTTCCATCCGACCAGAAAATATCATCTCTCAGATAAAAGAAATATGTCATTTTATCTTCGCTGACGCTGTATTCTTTTACTTGCCCGTTTGTGATCTCGCCGTCTTGCCCGAGCTTAAAAAGCCCCTCATATAAATGACGGCAGGCTGACAGACCACACATGGATGAAACTTTTGCTGTGTCAAGAATCATTGATTGTTCCGAACCACCGCAGACGGATAGAGAGAGTTTTTCGGTGGAATTGATTGTGTTACTTTTTGCTATGTCACTTTGTTGTTTCATGGGTTGGCTGCCACAACCTGAGATCAGCAGACATAACCACCACATTATGATAAAAAGATTCATTTTCCCAAACCCCTTTTTTCTATATTTTGGGCTATTTAAACTTGAACTGTCGTAATTGGACTTATTTGGAAAATTCTTCTAATTTTGCCCACACATCTCGCTTTTTCCTTGCTGAATTGGACTTATTTGATTTTTTTCTGTTATACTGTCCACAAACTGAGTCATTCTTGGACAAAATTCCTCGAAAAATCTGTATAATTCCAAACTCCCAATTTATAACCAGATTATTCGGGCAAAATATGTAGAAAAATATAAATAAATCCAAAATATGCACGTATTTTTAAATCTTGTGGGCAAAAGCAGCAAATATTATTGTATAAGCCCGAGTCATAGCTTTATATAAAATCTGTGCTCACAGCCACTAAAAACTTCCACAAAAATCATATTTTATCGCAACCCCAACCTCAAACTTATCCCTATCCCCCCTTCCCTATCACCTCCTGCAATCCATCCCCCAGTTGATGAAAAATCAGTATCATCAAGCTGATCAACCCGGCAGGAAAAAGCATCCGATAAGGATAAGACACAAATCCATTCAACGCATCGGATGCCAATGACCCCAGACTTGCCATAGGGGCTGCCACGCCAAGTCCCAGGAAACTTAAGAAACTTTCTGTAAAGATTGCCGATGGAATCTGCAGCGTGACCATAGTAATCATTTGACCGGTACAGTTGGGAAGCAAGTGCCGAAATAACAGGCGGACCTTCCCACAACCCAATGCTTTCGCCGCCATCACATATTCCATTTCTTTGATTTGCAGGATGCGTCCGCGAATCATGCGTGCCATCCCCACCCAATACAAACTTCCGTAGACCAGAAAAATAGCAATCAGACTGGAACCGACTTTTTGCAGTGGCCTCAATATGGAAACGTTCTCAATCAAATGTTCCAATGGTTCTTCTATGATTATTTTTATCACGATGATAAATAAAATTTCCGGAATCGCATAAATAATCTCTGCCACTCGCATCATGATTGTATCAGCCATTCCACCAAGCATCCCGGCGATTGCACCATAAACAGAACCGATCACAAGCACCGTCAGTGCCGACAACACGCCTACCAGTAAGGAAATTCTTGTGCCGATCATGCATCGAACCATCAAATCACGCCCCAGTCTATCCGTACCGAATGGATGTTCCAGGGATGGCGGCAGACTTTCCTCCCCGCGAATCTGCTGCTCATAAGTATAGGGTGAGACATACGGACCGAGGAAAGCAAATAAAATGATCAACATTAATAAAGCACATCCGACCAGCATATGCTTCTTTTGTATCAAACATTTCCAAATTGTTCTCCTCATATTCCCCTCCTAACACCCCTTCACTCCACTGGAGCACGCCACGCCTTTCACACTTTCCACTCACTTCCGTTTACGTTCCACCCATACACTCACTTCACCCAAAAACATACCCTCTATCCCTCCAACCGAACCCGTGGGTCTATGACACCGTATAACAGGTCGCAAATGAAATTAATACCAATCATTAATGCACCATAAAAAATCGTAATCGCCATGATCAAGGTGTAATCCCGGCAGGAAATGGCACTGACAAAATATCTGCCAAGCCCCGGAATATGAAACATATTTTCTACCACAAATCCCCCTGTCAAAATACTTGCAGCCAAAGGACCGAGATATGTAACGATTGGAATTAATGAATTTTTCAGCGCATGTACAAAAATAGTCGTAGCCTGCGACATTCCTTTTGCACGTACCGTTCGCAGATAATCCTGTTCCAATACATCCACAATACTTCCTCTGGTAAGACGTATTAGATTGCAAGTAGGCTGCAGCGCCAAAGTTATAACGGGCAAAATATAGCCTTTTGCTGTATCCAGACCGGTTACCGGCAGTACCTTCCATTTTACGCCAAAGTACATCATCAAACAGGAAGCCACCACATAGCCCGGCACGGAAATTCCACAGGAAGCCAGAAAGGAAACACATTTATCCACCCAACTATTCTTATAATATCCGGCGATACATCCCAGCAAAATTCCCGTGAACATAGCTGCCGCCAGCGCATACAGACCTACTCTGGCAGATACACGAAAAGAAGACCACAGAATTTCCGCAATCGGGCGATTTTTCTGCAGTACATAGCTGACGCCCAAATCCCCTTTGACAATTCCTACTACATATTTTTGAAACTGTACAACAATCGGCTGATCAAGACCGTATTTTTCCCGTAGGAAAAGACGAGTTGCCTCCGTTGTCTTTTCCGACATGAACGGATCACCCGGAATCAGATGCATCATAAAGAATGTAAGTGCAGTGATTGCAAATACTGTGATTCCTGCGAAAAACATCCTTTTCAGCGCATAACGCAACACCGCTTACTCACCCCTTTCCATTTTGGGAATGGCAGATAATAAAAGTTTTGTATAGGGATGTTTGGGGTGTGCAAACAACTCCTGACTTTCTGTAATTTCCACCAACTGTCCCCGATACATGACGCCGACACGGTCACAAATCTTTTTCACAACCGCCATATCATGGGAAATAAACAGGTAGGTCAGATTTTTTTCTATCTGCAACTTTTGTATCAAATCCAGAATCTGTGCCTGCATAGACACATCCAGGGCAGAAACAGATTCATCCCATATAATAAATTGAGGATTTACCGCAAGTGCCCGCGCGATTCCCACTCGTTGCCTTTGCCCTCCGGAAAGTTCCTGTGGATAACGATGGTAATAAGAAGCATCCAACCCCACCTGTTTCAACAGTTCAGTCACCTGTTTTCGCTGCTCCATCCTCACTTTTCTGCCTCTGCCTGCGTTATGGATTGCTAAACCTTCTCTTATATTTTCGCCGACCGACATTGATGGGTTCAAAGAAGCGTAAGGATCCTGAAATACAATCTGCATCTTTCCCCTGAGTGCACGCATTTCTTCGTATGATTTTATACACAAATTCTCCCCATAAAATAAAATATTTCCACCGCTCACCTCCTGCAGCCGCAGAATCGATTTTCCCAGTGTGGATTTTCCACATCCACTTTCTCCTACCAATCCAAAGATTTCTCCCTTTCGTATCTGGAAACTCACTCCATCCAGCGCCGTCACCTGTTTTCCATATTGTTTTTTTACATTTTGCACGTCTAAAACCAATGAAGAAGACAAATCCCGTTTTGCATGTACATCCTCCAGACGTGTCCGCACCTTTAATAACATCTTTGTGTATGCATGCCTGGGTGTAAACAGAATCTGCTCCCGCATTCCTTCTTCCACAATTTTTCCATTCTGCATGACCGCGATCCGGTCACTGACTTGCGAAACCACACCCAGATCATGAGTGATAAAGATCATAGACATCTGCAGTTTTGTTTTTAATTCTTTCAAAAGAGTCAATATCTGCGCCTGTATCGTCACATCAAGAGCAGTTGTTGGTTCATCTGCAATCAAAAGTCTGGGATTACAGGCAAGTGCCATGGCAATCATCACCCTTTGGCGCATCCCACCGGAAAATTCGTGAGGATATTGCTTCCTTCTTTTTTCCGGCTGCGAAATTCCTACCAATTCCAATAATTCACATACTCGCTGTCTCCTTAGCTTTTTATTCATCACAGTATGACGTTTCAAGATTTCTTCAATCTGATATCCTATGGTAAAGACCGGATCCAAGCTAGTCATGGGATCCTGAAAAATCATAGAAATTTCCTTTCCACGTACCTTTACCATTTCCTTTTCTGTCATCTTCGTCAAATCCTGATTGTCAAACAAAATCTGTCCTTTTGTGATTCTCCCATTTTCCGGCAAAATCCCCAATATACAATAGGAAGAAACACTTTTTCCACTTCCGGATTCTCCCACAATTCCCAAAACTTCTCCAGGATACAGGCAATAACTAATTCCACGCACCGCATGCACGCTGCTCTGTGCTGAAGTAAATTCTACCGATAGATTTTTTATTTCTAATAGCGGAGGTTGTTTTTCCTGCACTACACTACTCCTCTTGAAGCAAAATCTTCTATATTATATGTGTAAATACGAAAAAAAGAATATTGCAAAGCAATATTCTTCTTCTCAACACTCAAATATGTTTTCTCATTTGTTCAAACCGTATTTCGCCAATAATCTGAAGTCCCAATGGCAGCAATAACATCATACCATAAATCAGATAACAGACAATCGAGCTCATAGTTATCGGTTTCATCATAATCATTGGCTGATATAAAATATTCGTTTCTCCTGCAGTATTGGCAAGTGTTGTCACCATAATTCCAAATACAAATGCAACAACCATCATGCGATCCCGGTCATCAAATCGATACATAGAAAATGCAGTTCTTCCTTTTAAAGAAGAACCACGACACTTCATAGATGCCGCACTCTCCACCAGATTTTCCATCGTCCAAGTAATCGTCATCGACAATAACGCAACCAAATGTAGGAATCGTTTCCAAGGATTTCCCTGACCAATTCCTTTTCCAATTCCCTGTCGCGCCCGCTCTGTCTTTTTCGCCCAACCGATGATACGCGGAGTCATACGCAAAAGGATAGAACACGCCAACGATAATCTTGGTGAAATTCTTCCTAATAAATACACAACTTTATCCGTCGTAACTACTGCAAAAATACAGGTACATTCCATCACCACAGAAACTGCTGCTACACCTCGCACAAATCCATATACAATAGATTCCAGCGTAATCTGGTTCCCAATGAAATTATAACCTAATATCGTCATACCAAAATGGTTATAAAAGGAATACCATCCGGTATACAAAAATATAACTGGTATCAAACACAAATTGAAAATCAGTGCCTTTTTTCCATTTAATTTTGCTGACCATAAAAAGGCAGACAGATAAGCCAAACACAAAAACACTGGATGAAAAAATTTCACCGTACAAATCAGCACAGTCACAAAATAAATTAAATTAATCACAGGATGATAACTGTCAAACCTCATATCAATCCCTCATCATTCCGTATTTGATTTTGATGCGGTCTAGTTTTTCCATCATTGGTTTACAGAATATCAGTAACGTCAAAACGGTCGCAGTTGCATGGATGGCATTTACTGGAAGTCCTGATAAAAAGATGGCACCTACCCATTCCAGAGTGATTTCATTTCCCATGGTAAATACAGAACATAAATCCAAAATCGGTCCTACAACAGCAATCACTGTAACACCACCAAAAATTGCTGTTTCGATTCTTTTTTTCCTTCCGATTATTTTTTTATCCGCAAGAATACCTGCCAAAAATCCTGCTACTCCATAAGCAAACATTTGCCATGGAGTCCATGGGCCCTGACCAAAAATAAAATTGCTGACAAACCCAGTCATTGCACCCGTCATAAAACCTGCCTGCGGACCAAATGCCATTCCCGTGATCATAATGATTGCAGTCATCGGTTTAAAATGCGGAATCATAATAAAAGCGGTACGGGATGCAACCGCAATGGCACACATCACCGCCAGTGTGACCAGTTCTTTTGGTTCCGGTTTTCTTTTTTCAAATCCCACGAAAAATGGAATCATAGCAATCACAATCAGCACAAGACTGCATAAATAATAT
>JAXJUX010000230.1:0-1579 GCA_036308845.1 Ruminococcus sp. | reverse complement strand
GCTGCCGTTTCCGGGGTTTCACTTGTAGACATGATCAATATGCTGATTTTCAGTATTTTATCTGCATTGGCTACCGGAGGTGCGGTTGTTACCTCACAAAACCTTGGGGCAAAAAAAGAAGAAGAAGCTTGCCGATCAGCAAAACAACTTTTGTATACCGTATTAATCGGAAGCCTTTTGATTACTGGAGTTGTATTGATTGCCAGAAAGCCTTTATTACGATTGTTTTTCGGAAGCATCGAAGCGGATGTTATGCAAAATGCATTGATTTATCTGGTAATCTCCGCCGTTTCTTTTCCGTTTTTGGCAATTTATAATGCCTGTGCAGCACTGTTTCGTTCTATGGGAAATGCACAGATTACGTTAAAAGTTTCTATATTAATAAACCTGATCAATGTGGTGGGAAATGCCCTTTGTATTTTTGTTTTACACATGGGTGTTGCCGGTGTAGCACTTCCGTCCGTTTTTTCCAGAGCGGTCGGCGGAATTGTTTTATACATCCTTTTGAAGAATCCAGAAAATGTCATTCATTTCAAACGAGAATCCCTTCGTCTGGAATGGGGTGTCATTAAGAAAATTCTGTATATCGGAATTCCAAGCGGCATTGAAAATGGAATTTTTCAGTTAGGACGCGTTCTGGTTGTAAGTATTATTTCCGGTTTTGGTACGATTCAGATTGCGGCAAACGGTGTTGCCAACAACCTGGACGCCATGGGATGTATCATCGGACAGGCCATCAGCCTTGCCATGATCACCGTTATTGGGCAATGCGTAGGTGCGAATGATGAAAAACAGGTTCGGCATTACACAAAAAAATTGCTGTTAATTGCTTATGTATCCACCGCAATCGTCAACACAATCATTCTCCTTTGCCTGAATCCGATTCTGAGTCTGTATGGTTTGAGTGCAGAAACTACGCGCCTTTCCTACATCCTTGTCATGATTCACAACGGATGTGCCATGATTTTATGGCCGGCAGCCTTTGTTTTGCCTAATATGCTCCGTGCCTGCAACGATGTAAAATTTACTATGATAATCTCTATTTTCTCCATGTTTACGTTCCGTATTGGTTTCAGTTATATTATCGGAATTCAGATGGGAATGGGAGCAATCGGTGTTTGGATTGCCATGGTTATAGACTGGATTTTCAGAACGATTTTGTTTATTGGACGCTATGCCAGCGGAAAATGGAAAAAACTTTGTCATTTAGCTTAATATTTTTATTATAGATATATCTAATAGAGCGAGGTGTGTTTCTTATGAAGCACATCTCGCTCTATTTTAATTCATATATTGTATCAACGTTTTACCTTCGGGAATAACCGATAGGCATTTTCTTTTGTAATTTCTATTACTTCCTCTGCGTCCATCCCTTTGATTTCCCCAATCATCTGTGCAATGTAAGGAATATATAGGGAACAATTTCGTTTTCCTCGGTATGGAACCGGTGCCAGATACGGGCTGTCTGTTTCCAAAAGCAGATTTTCTATTGGAGTGTATTCCACCACTTCTTTTAATTTTCTGGCATTTTTGAATGTTACAACTCCCCCAATTCCGAGAGAAAGCCCCATATTCAGGT
>JAXJUX010000229.1:0-1504 GCA_036308845.1 Ruminococcus sp. | reverse complement strand
CAGGATCATCAATATGAAGTTTGTAATCTAAAAGCCATACGCCAAATACTACCAATAAACCGGATACAATACCGATGATGATTGAACCAAATGCATCAGTAACGTCACAACCAGCTGTGATACCTACTAAACCTGCTAAAGAAGCGTTGAGACACATAGAAACATCTGGTTTACCATATTTAATCCATGTAAAAATCATACATACTACAGTAGCAATAGAAGGTGCGATGGTCGTAGTCAAGAAGATGGAAGCCAATTGCTCCATGCTGGTAGCTGCAGCACCATTGAAACCGTACCAGCCAAGCCATAAAATGAAAACACCGAGGCAGCCGATTACAATGTTATGACCAGGGAAAGCATTTACCTTCGTAATTTTTCCGGATTTATCTTTTGTAAATTTACCAATACGTGGTCCAACCATCTTAGCACCGATTAATGCACACAAACCACCAACCATGTGGATTGCACAAGAACCTGCGAAATCGTGGAAACCGAGTTGTGAAAGCCAGCCGCCACCCCAAATCCAGTGTGCTTCAATTGGATAAATCAAAGCAGAGATGATTGCTGAATAAACACAGTAAGATAGGAATTTTGTTCGCTCAGCCATTGCTCCGGAAACGATAGTCGCCGTTGTTGCACAGAATACTAAGTTGAATACGAAGTTAGACCAATCGAAATTCGCATAGTTTGTAAAAATATCGAAGCCGGGTTTTCCAATGAATCCTAGCAAATCTTCCCCTAAAAGAAGGCTAAATCCGATTAGAATAAATACAACTGTACCGATGCAGAAGTCCATTAAGTTTTTCATTAAAATGTTACCGGCATTTTTGGCTCTGGTAAAACCGGTTTCTACCATTGCAAAACCAGCCTGCATCCAAAATACTAACGCGGCGCCGATTAAAAACCAGACACCCAAAACTTGTTCATTAACCATACTCATAATTTCTTCACTCATAAAAAAAGTCCCCTTTCATAGAAAGTATGTATTAAAAAAGCGAAGCCGGTAACTTTTTAAAGCACCATTGCTCCGCATTTTTAACCAATATTTAAGATTATGAAGAGTGCGCATTTCTTCCTTACATAAAGAAAGGAACTGCGAATCTTCCGCAGCCCCGTTGCTTTATGGTGGCATGATAACACTCAAAAAAACACTTGTCAACAGTTTTTTTGAAAAAGTTTTTTTGGCAAAAATGCTTTACAAACGAAATGTTTTGCTATAAAATTACATGCGTAAAAATGATATTTGAAATGGCAAAGGCGTCAAATGACCTAGAAATTAGGTGTATTTGACGCCCTCTTTTATTGCCAAAATCTTGAAGGAGGTAGCAGATATGAAATACGTTTTTGTGACAGGTGGTGTCGTGTCAGGATTAGGGAAAGGAATCACGGCAGCATCTCTTGGCAGGTTGTTAAAAGCGAGAGGCTATCATATAACCATGCAGAAATTTGATCCATATATTAATGTGGATCCGGGAACCATGAATCCGATTCAGCATGGAGAAGT
>JAXJUX010000228.1:0-3074 GCA_036308845.1 Ruminococcus sp. | reverse complement strand
TAAATCCATCAGTCCTTCGATTCACATGATCAAGGCGAATATTGAGACAGAAATTGCTCCGATTGTAGGAAGTGAACAGCAGGCAAATGATTTGATCGGATTTATAAGGGAAAACAGTAAGCGGGAAGAAGGTATTTGGGAAACAAATATCTTTGGAAAATCTGTAGAGCAGTTGGTAGAAGAAGGTATTCGTACGAAAATTGCTCATATTACAGAAGAAAGTCAGGTGAAACTGCAGGATTCCATGCAGAAAATCGTCAATGACAGCAAGGGCGGTATGATTTGTATCATAATCTGAGAAAATGAGAAAAAATACGCGAAATCGTAAGAAATACTTTAGACTGGCTTGGAAGCCTCGATTTGACAAATAAACCAAGCGAGAATATAATAATGGAAAATATCAGCCTGCTGAATGTTTCGGCAGGCTTCTTTTATAGAAGGTGATTACATGTCTGAGATAGAAAAAAACTTCCCGTATGGGGAAGGGCATATGCACATTTTTATGAATGGTGTCAATTATAAAAAAGCAGTGCAGTTGCAAGAACATGGTGTAAATGAACAAGTGATTCGGGAGCATTTTGCCTGTTATAAAGAAAGAGGCATCACATGGCTGCGAGATGGCGGTGATTGTTACGGAACATCAAAAAGAGCGATGGAGATTGCTCCGGAATATGGCATTACGTATCGTACTCCGGTATTTGCGATTCACAAGGAAGGACATTATGGCGGGATTGTAGGCAGAGGATTCTCCAATTGGAAAGAATATCTGCAGTTGATACAGGAACTTGGCCAGCTGGGTGGACATTTTGTCAAGATTATGATTTCCGGAATTATGGATTTTGACCATGGTGGATTGACAGAAGAACCACTTTCAGCAGAAGAAATCAAAGAAATGATTCACATTGCTCATGAAGAAGGATTTTCGGTTATGGCACATGCAAATGGCAGCGATACCGTTCGTGCAGCGGCATTAGCCGGTGTGGACAGCATCGAACATGGAAATTTCTGTGATGAGGATGCCATACAGGCGATGGCAGATTGTGGGACGATTTGGGTTCCTACTATCGTAACGGTGAAAAATCTTCTGGGAGACTCCAGATTTTCGGCGCAGGTGATTGAGAAGATTTGGGAAGGTCAGCAGATCAATTTGCAGCGGGCATACGAAGCAGGGGTAACGCTTGCTTTGGGAAGCGATGCCGGAGCCTACCGGGTTCTTCATGGACAAGGCTTGATGGATGAATACGAGGTATTTCAGCAGATATTACAGCCACAGTGGACAGATTGGGAAGAACGGATTCAGCTTGGTGATAAATTATTGAAAGAAAAATTTTAGATAAAAGGAGAATACTGTGACAGAACAAAATATAATAATAAGTTTGATCGTCGTTGGTATTTTTGTGGCGGCCGCAGTGATTATGATTCGTGATAAACGAAGACATCGCCGCTGGGTTCGTGGGGAACTGCAAAAAATGTGGGGTTCCGTGGCTACGCGAGAATATACATCGGAAGAATTGGAGAGCATTTACAGTTATACAAAGAAACATAGAGACGGCCGCTTTTGGGTAGACGATATTACGTGGAATGATTTGAATATGGAGCAGTTTTTTATCCTGTTGAATACAACAGTTTCCTCTTGCGGAGAAGATGTGTTGTACAAAATGCTTCGTGTTCCGGAATTTGATCAGGATGTATTGGATGAGAGAAATCGATTGATTGAGTATTTCCGCACCCATGAAAAAGAACGTATTCAGATTCAGTTTGTTTTGCGGGAAATTCGCAAGATGTCCAATATGTCAATTTACGATTATATTGATGTACTGAAAAATGTAGAACAAAAAGACAGTGGAAAATATATAGCGATGGCGTTGGCTACAGTTGTTGCGATTGTCAGTATTTTCATGCAGCCTGTATTTGGTGTACTGTTTTTGGTCGTGGTGATGAGTGTAAATGGTTCGATTCGCATGAAAAATTCTAAGAAAATGGAACCATATTTGAATTGTATGATTTGCATTTTGCGCATGCTGAAAGCGTCAGATGGATTTGAAAAAGTGAAAAATCCAGAAATTCAAAAGCAGTTGGATATCATTGGAAACGGACGAAAACAGATGAAAAATTTCCGCAGAGGGGCATATCTGGTTGCTGCCTCCACATCCATACAGGATGGTTTGGAAACAATGTTTATTTCCTATTTAAAACTGCTGTTCCATGTGGATTTTATCAAATTTTATTCGATGGTAAAACAAGTCAACGGACATGAAAAAGAAATTGATGCGATGTTTACCGCAATGGGAGAGATGGATGCATGTATTGCGATTGCATCATTCCGCGAATTTTTGCCATATTATTGTCTACCATCGTTGGAGAAAAAGGATATGGGTAAAAAGGTTTCTCTGGAAATTACAGATATGTATCATCCAATGATCGATCACCCTGTAGCAAATAGTATTGCCATTTATGGCGGTGTACTGGTTACAGGATCCAACGCCTCCGGTAAATCCACGTTTTTGAAAAATATTGCATTGAATGGAATTCTTGCACAGACGATTTATACCTGTACCGCCCATAAGTATCGGGCAGATTTTTTGAAAGTTATGACTTCCATGGCACTTCGGGATAACCTGGAGGGCGGCGAAAGCTATTATATGGTAGAAATCAAGTCGCTGCAGCGTATTTTAAATGAGGCAAAAAAAGAGGAAGCTCTTTTATGTATTGTAGATGAAGTGCTTCGAGGAACGAATACGATTGAACGAATTGCCGCTTCTTCCCGCATATTGCGTTCTTTAGTGATGCCGCATGTTTTGCCGCTGGCAGCTACACATGATATAGAATTGTCTTATATTTTGGAAAATGCATATGCGAATTATCATTTTGATGAGGATATCAGAGAGAAAGATGTGTGTTTCACATACATTTTGAAATTGGGCAGAGCTACGTCAAGAAATGCGATAAAACTTTTGGAAATTATTGGATATGATAAGAATATTATAGACGATGCCATGCAGGCAGCAAGGGCTTTTGAACAGACAGGAGAATGGAGAAATTTATGTTAGTTAAGATTTATACGGATGGTTCAG
>JAXJUX010000227.1:0-1700 GCA_036308845.1 Ruminococcus sp. | reverse complement strand
GACGAAGTCATTCCCCATTTATTAAACCCCGTAGCCACATACAAATCCGGCGTGTTAGCGGAATATTGTCCAATATAAGGCACATTGTCCAAGGTCATACAATCCTGAGTAGCCCAGCGTCCTCGCTCTTCCAGTCCACAATAATATATATTTGTAAAGTTTTTTATTTCTGCCCAATTTCCTCCTTGCTTCCCAGTTCTGTGGTCACCACCACCAACCAGAAGCAGATTTTTGTAGTTTCGGAAAGACATTCCCTTTTCTGCTTCATCCAGATACATTCCATTTATCTTAGAAGCATTTTCAAATGCAATCACGTAAGAACGATGCTGGTACATTTTAAGGAAATAGCTTCCATGTCGATTCAGGAATGGAAAATGTGTCGCCACAATAATTTTTCCAGCCTGAATTTCTCCATTCGAAGTCACTGCTGTATGATTACGGATTTCTTTTACAAATGTATTCTCGTATATCCGAAGTCCCGGTGCTATCCCTGCAATAAACTTTAACGGATGGAATTGCGCCTGATTTTTAAACTTCACTGCTCCTGCAATATCAAAAGGCAATGGTATACTGGATGCAAAAGAAGCCGAATATCCGATTTTCCCCAATACATCCAGTTCTTTTGCGCAAAGCTCCACATTTTTCACTGCATAAACGAAAGCATCTTTTTCCTCAAAATCACACTCTATATTGCTACATAAGCTTCGGTAATTTTCCAAAGCTCTGTTATTGGCATCCAGATACATGCGTGTCTTTTCCACACCAAATCTATCCAGTAATTCGTGATAAATCAGACCATGCTGGGACGTAATTTTCCCCGTAGTATTTTGCGTAATACCACTGCATATTTTCGAAGCTTCTACCAACGCGTAATCCACGCCCGCCTGTTCCAGCATATAGGCACAGAGAATTCCCGCCATACCTCCACCAATAACCAAAACATCCGTCTTTATATTTTCCTGTAATTTTTCAAAATGTGGTAATTCCACGGTTTCTGTCCAAATTGAATTCATACTAATCTCCATTCCGCCGTCATTCGCTGACAACATGTAACTAGTATGTGTAAAATTCTCCAAAATATAACGCATGACCATTTTTAATAGCCATGCGTTATTTCCCACTATGAATTTTCTTTCTCCGGTTTCTTCAATACTTTCCTAATCGTAATAATAAACAAAATACTCGTCGCCGTCACAGACAAAATATCCGCCACTGGCTCTGCAATATAAATTCCATTAACTCCCAGAAACTTTGGAAGAATAATTGCCAGCGGAACCAACAAAATGACTTTTCTAAGAAGCGCAATAAACAGAGACACCTTTGCCTGTCCTAATGCCATAAATGTAGTCTGGCATCCCATCTGAATACCAAAAATGGTTACACCAAAAAAATAAATCGGCATTGCTTTGCAGGTCAAAGCTACCAGCTCCTGATTGTTAGAGAACAGATTTACGAACAATTCCGGTTTCAGCACCGCAGTACCTCCAAGTACCAACGTAGCCGCAAGACAAATAGATACCATTCGGCCAAATGTACCTTTTACACGATCGTAATTTCCCGCGCCATAATTATAACTCATAATCGGCTGAACACCCTGAGCAATTCCCTGTACTGGTACAATAATCAACTGCATAACACTGCTCATAATCGACATAGTTCCTACATATAAATCTCCACCATAAGTCTGAAGTCCTGTATTC
>JAXJUX010000226.1:0-1536 GCA_036308845.1 Ruminococcus sp. | reverse complement strand
GTTCAACGCTGTTTGGGTTAGAATATAGTGGTAGAGTCCCAAGGATACATATTTGTCTTGTTGGAGAAGGTGCTCAAGGCGCGCTCGACTTTATCCATTGTAAGCGGAATGTGGCACATTCTGGCACTGTCTCTTCCGATGTATTTCTTTATCTTTTGTGGAAGTCTGTCCCAATATTTTTTCACTGCGTCCTGGTCAAGAGCTTGGACGTCTGCATAAGCGATGATAACAGGCATTTTGTAACGGTTTACACATCGGCTGATTTGCCAATTCAGCATGGGGCTGTCCACTTTGGTGTATTTTGAAATTACAAGCAAAAGATTGTCCGCCTCGGCCATTGTGCGCAAAAAATTTGTTTTGACCGTAGTATCGACCAAATCATCATGTTCCGAAGAAAAGTCAATTTCATCAATGTTGATGAATTGAAAACGGCTTGGATATCTTTTCTGCCAGTCTGCAAGTTGATGAAAAGTGTGAAGATTACTGTTCACATGATCAAGAACGCCTACAGAATCGAATGCAATATAGGTTTTATTTGTGTTCATACGCTGGTAATTTGTATATATTATGTCTACAAAGTTAGATATTCTTGATAAACCAAACAAATTTTTCCTGAAAATTATGCAGACATACTCGTTAGTATCAAGTTGTTTGCAACAAGATTGCAGAAATTTTGCACTACCTTTGTGGCAATAATTTTAAAGATAAAGTATGAAAAGAGTTTTATTAGGAACATTCACCATCTTGTATTTGGCCGCATGTGGCGGACATTCTTCCCATTCCCACAATCATGAGCATGACCATCAGCATGAACATGAAACAGAATCTTGTGAAGGACACGACCACAATCATAATCACGCACATAAAGATGAGCACCATTGGCATAACCACTCAAATGAATCTGCAACACACAACAACATTAATGCCATTGAATTAAGTGAATCCGAAGCTCAGACAGCCGGAGTAAAAGTGGAAAAAGTTACGAAAAGTCAGTTTGCGCAGACCATTCCCGTAAGTGGAAAACTTCAGTTCGCCCAGACAGATGAAATGACAATAAGCGCCACCATTTCTGGAACGGTAAACTTTCTGCAAACCTACACAAACGGAACTCCTGTTAAAAAAGGTGGCATAATATGTACGGTTTCTTCAGACAACATCATTGGTGGCGACCCCACAAAGAAAATAGAGGTTACTTACAAAATAGCTCAACAAGAACTTGAACGCAAGGAACGTCTTTTGAAAGAAAAAATTGTAACACTGAGTGATTACAATACCGCGCTTGAAAATTATGAAAAGGCACGGATTGAGTATGAGTCTGTACTGAACAGCAAAGCGAATGCAGGAAATACAATTAAATCGCCCATTAACGGCTATGTACTGGAAACACTTGTTTCTAATGGTGATTTTGTCAATGCCGGCGATCCCATTGCAAAAGTGGTTCGGAATAACAAGATGATGCTTGTTGCAGATGTTCCGCTACGATATCAAAATAAACTTTCAATGGTTAAGTCTGCCACATTTGTTACAGAAGGCAGC
>JAXJUX010000225.1:0-8566 GCA_036308845.1 Ruminococcus sp. | reverse complement strand
TTGCAGGGATTCTCCTCCGTTATCTTTGTTCCAGCTGTAACCGTTATTTCTTTCATTGGAATTGCGTACTCAAAATCAAATTGCATATTCTCTATTACAACTCCCATTGATGGATTCTTTAATCCGACAGGAACTAAATAATATTTTCCTGTCTTGTTATACATATCTAAAAACTGATCTCTATTACCTGATCCGTTATTTTCATTCATCCACTGGTAACGTGAAACCGTTGCCAAAAGTAGTTGTTGCATTTCTATTCCACAATTATTAGCTCGGCTAATACTTTCGTCAATATTTGCACCTATATGCAGAAAATATCCTTTTCCATAATTTCTGTCATACGATTTATATACCCAACATGACTTAGGAAACGGTGGAACAATATAATCAACCTTCAAAAAAGTATCTGCGAATGCCATATCTTTGTATTTTTTCTTCCACTCTTTGAAAATTTCTTTACCCACTGAGTAATTTGTAAAAAACAAGCCTATGGCAGGTGCATCTCCACCCCAAAGATATACTGTACCTCTCCACTTTGCAGCATTCCACTTTTCAAGGTTAATTGGTGAAGAAAAGAACATTGTTTTTCGCTTCTTTTCTGGTAATGGTTTCAATTCACCTAATGGGGGCTTTTTACTATTGGTACCCCCCCTAAAACGCCAATACAGCCTTTCATATTGTCTTTCATCCGAAAGATTATAATATGTGTATGGTTTCAGCGGTGTGGGTATATACTGCTGATCATCGTCATCAAAAAATGCCGCAATGAATTTATTTGTTTCTGCCGCTGAATCATATAACATTTGATAGACAATGTTAGCCTCCCATACAACGCCCTTCCCCTTTTTCTCGGAATAGAGTTTTTGATAATATGTTTCTTCACATAAAACAAGAACAAACTCTGACTCCATGATTTGATGCTCCATCCACCTCGGCCATCCTTCAGGAGGTGCTTCTTCATATTGGTCTATCATCGCATCAATGCCTTCTGAACGTAGTCTATTTGCCAATTCCAACACTTTATCTTCATATGCTTGATTTTTATGGGCATATGAAATAAACACTTTGGGGTTATTTTCCATATCTGTCTCCTATTCTTTTTTATTGATTCCAATACTTCTAATATTTGACCTTATCGCAAACAATGGAACTTGTAGTATTCCTTTTGCTTTTTTCTTTTCAATACTAATTGCAGTTACTTGACATTCCTCAAAATATTCCATTTGACAATGCCATTCCAATGCGTCTGCTTCCTGTTCGGATAAAGTATATACGACATTATGGAACGGCAATATAATTCTATCGCTTTCTGGCATTTGACAATCTACCAATATTTTTTTCTTATAACAAATTACGAAGTTTTCCAAAACAAAAGGCTTCTCACCGACATTAAAGATTTCAATTCCATGTTCAGAAAAACTTTCTTTCACACGATATTCTTTCCCTGTCAACTCATTTTCTGGGGTTGCTACCATTTGGAAACACAGCTTCGGTCGTCCTCGAAAAATAGTAGTCAGTTCATTTAACAACCAGCCAATAATAACTCCTAAAATGCCAATAGCTGCACTAATCAGTTCCATTTTCTATTGTTCTCCACCTTTAATTCAGCTTAATCTCGTCGCAATTCTTCAGCAACTGTTTCAGCTGAGAACGAATCTTTTCTACATAATCATCAATATCCGCATCCGTCTGTAAAGTCTTTGCCTGGAATACAACCTGACGATTATAGGCACGGACAACCTTTTTCTTTGCCGGAGCAGCTTCTTTCCCCGGCTGTGTTGGCTGTACTGGTGGCTTCGGTGCAGGCGGAGCCAGAACAGACTCGATATTGCTGACCGTATCATCCTTGTACTGACACATTGGCAGGAACATAGCATCCAAAAGAGCAAGGCTCTTTAATTCTGCGATTTTCTCCTTGCACTGGCTGAAATATATATCCGATTTTTCAATCAGATGGGATGCCTTGGAATCGCCGTTTGCGACAGTGTGGGTTGCTTCCATACACTGACGAACCGTTTCCAGAACCTCGGCACGTTTTTCTTCCAGCATCTTATCATGAGCGGTACGAACCGTATCTATTAACGGATTCAATTCACGAATCCGGGTATAGTTGAACTTACTTCCAGTCTGAACCATCGTAATCAGACGAATGGTATTCAGCGCCTTGTGTGCTTCCTCATTTTCCGCAATTCGGTCAAGGTCATCATGCAGAGAGTTTTCAAACTGTACTGCCTGGTCGAATACTGTTACCTGGGTCTTGAAGAAGTTTTCAATGCCGTTGCTCATGGCTTCTTTATTATCAAAGAGAGCATCCTCTTTTTTCAGCACACGCTCAATCAGGGCAATATTGTCTTTCTTCTGAGAAAGTACATCATCCATCAGATGAATGGCTTCCTGAACTAATGCACGGTCTGGGTATTTATGTCCGTCATAACGGGCATCCAGAGAAGTATAGTAATCACGCTGTTCACTGAATTTCTCAGTCACAAAGCGAATAAGACCATCTTCATCATCCGGTACATCCATGACGTCAAAATACTCACGTAGCATTTCTTTAACATCACGTAGCATCGTAGCAGAAATATTTTTACGTTTGCTGATAGACGTCTTACCGATCTCACTCTTTTTGCGGAGCATATCCGGCAGTTTCGGGTCATCCGGCTGAATGGTATTGCCTGCATACTTAATGGTCACTTTCTGGGAATAAATCAGCTGTGCCGCAACCGCAGCAATGTCGATTTCTTTCCAGCCATACGGAATCGCACTGTATTTGCTTTGCACATCTGCCATAGAAGTCGGCAGCTTTTTCGCATCCTGCATTTCCAGATATTCTTCCATAGCAGAAGCAGCATCACGGTTCGGTTCCATGCCCGGAAGTGCTGTTACCGCACCTGTCAGAATCGCAATAATATCTGCATCACTGCCTGCATTATCTGTAATCAGATCGAGCTTGCTATATACATGAGCAACCAGATATTCAAGAGACTGGTCAATCTTGCTCTTGGCATTTCCGGCTTTGATTTCCAAATGCTCACCATCTACATAGAACTGTGCCCCTTCAATGGCATTTTGTAATTCGGTCATAGCGCTCAGCTCATATTTTCCGGCTTCGTCCTGCTGATCGCTGATGATTTTCTACACACTCTTAGGAAGCTGGCTTACATTTCTCTGTTTTACATACTTACGAATCTTCATGGCAGATTCCAGAGATTCATAATAAGGCGTATCAGCCAGAACCACGATTGCTTCGTTACCTTTGGATTCTGCCATCAGACGGTAATCAGTTTTTTCAATAGCATCGGTAGCAACGGTCAGAAAACGCAGACGCATACCGCCTGTTGCCACACCAACAGTAATACCATCTACCATCTGGTCGAAGGCAAAGTCATATTTTCCATAACGGAATTTCTTGGTTGTGAAAATATCGCCATAAATCATCTGGGCGATACGCTCCACGATAGAAGCGGTATCCACATTGGTGTCTCGGATTTCACGCTGAATGTCCTGTTCTTCGTCAGTCAGGAAGTTATAAGTGTCACCGGTTCTGCCGATATAGTTCTGACTCATCAGACGATCAAGGCATCCTCGGACAGCTTCACGCATGATAATCTTATCTACACGAATATCGTCTGCCATAAGGATCACGATATTGTCCAGATTGGAAGGAATATCATCAATATAACGAATCAAGTACAGAAGTTTCAATACATCCACATCCTGCTGTTCGATGCCATCGCCGTTGTCGGCTGCTTTCTGGCAACGCTCGATTACCCGGCGGATAGAGCCGTCCAGGAAAGTATGTACGGTATCATAAAAACGGAAGAACGGAACAAGTGCATACTCATCCTTCTCCTGAATTTTCTGTGCAGCTTCCTGAAAACCGGAGAGCATGGAACGCTCACCGCCGGACAGGTGCTTACCAGAATTTCCGTGTTTCCGGATTTCAGCAAATACTTTCTGCATGATAATAAACTGATACGGCACGAATGGGAAGTTCTCTGTAAATTCTCTCGGACCGGAGTAACCTTTAATGTCCAGAATAGAGCCACTGAAGCTGAATAGGTTACGAAGGACAGAATCATTCTGCTCATAAACGTTTTCCAAATCCGTTGTTGCTTCCGATTTCTTTTTCAAGATACGCTTCTGGATAACTTCGTCCACGGAGGAAGAAGATAAGCTCAATCTTGTTTTGAAACGAGCCTGAATACGTGAGAACTCATCGGCACGAACTTTGATGATTTCATCAATCGCTTCCTGTCCGGTACAGATCACCCAGATCTTACCTTCGCACTCGCTTCCGATTTTTTCGGTCAGAGACTGGAGGTTCAAAAGCATATCGGTATCTGTTCCCACATACTGACCAACCTCGTCAATCATAAACAGCAGACGGAAGTTTGCAGGTTTAGTATCTACATAGGCTTTCATATCTTCCACAAGCTGTGCAATAGAAATTTCTGTTGCAGTTTTATCATTGAACCACGTCTTGGCATCGTCCTCACTCATATCCAGAACTTCCATCAGTGTCGGGATGATGAACTTTCCATTGAAAGCAAAGGCACGGCGCATTTCAAGCCAAGGCTTGCCTTTCTTTTCTTCAAAAACTCTGCGGAACTCCTCTGTCTTACCCTGCTGGTCAATATAACGCTCCATCATGGCAACTTTCAGATTTTCACCGTAAAATCCCAGATGGTTGTAGAACATCTTTGCAAAAACACGAAGTACAGCAGTCTTGTCTTTATTGCTGAAGCCTTCAATATCAATATTGAAAAGAATGGTTTCCGTCTGCCCCTTCGTGGCACGGTCGATCAGCATAAAAGTTGCCGGGTCATCCTCAAACTTTTTACGAAAACGCTCCACACTGCGAATGCCTTTTACCTCTTTATTTTCCAAAAGGTAGGAAAGCATTTTCAGAAAGTGAGATTTACCACTTCCAAAGAAACCGGAAATCCAAACACCCATATCGGCTGTCGGCTGGTCGAAAGCATCACCGTAATAATTGAAGAACGTAATGAAATGTTTCCTCAATTCTCTGGTAATGACATATTCATTTAATTCCTGCTCGATTACATCATCAGCAGCCTGATCTACTTTAATTACACCATTGATTTTGCGGTTAATGTCATCCGCAAACATATCTCGAATCATCATGGCTTTATCCCCCTTAATCTATGACATTGAATGCCCGGTAATAATCATTTGGTGTCAATCGATTGAACAGTTTTACATGACGACCATCAAACTCACCTGGATACATAACCAAAATCGGAACATCTGAAAAATACGGTTGCAAAGCTTCCAGTAACGTATGGATTCTCATAAACGGGAACACCTCGCCAACACCTGTCAGCATCAGCACATCACCCGGTTCGTGTGGCTCATACTGGATTTTATCAATGAACTCTCCATTGCCGATTGCGGAGTTAAGCTGCTCTAGAAGATAAGCACTTCCGTCAGCTTCTTCCATATCCGGAATCGCATATGTGATGTCCATATCATCGCAGATAGAAAGAAATATTTTATATAAATTACAAACAATCAAATGGCAATCTAAGGACTGATCGGTTTCCAGCTGATTCACAAAATGACGGACAACCATTTCGTTCTCCGGTTCATAACAGAAGATTCTGATATTCACCTCATTGCTGAGTCCCTTGCCTTCCAGGAACTCCGGTTCCTGAATCAATGCCCGAACTTTGTCCAGGCGTTCTTTTATGTCACTCATTGACTACCTCCTACACAAAATGCTCCACTGGAGCATTTCTTTGCACGCTTAGGCGTAAGAAAAGCAATTAAACGCTGGCAGTATCGCTGTGTCGCCATTGCTTCTGATGGCATTCTCCAAAACAGGATGCAACCATACTGGATTCAAATGATCTGCCTTGAGATTGTCGAGATATTCTGTTTCAACAAGCACTCTGGCAATAATCTGTTTTAACTTTGTTATTGTAGTATTGCTCCAGGAAGCTACGGTATCATTCTGCTCCTGCAAGCGCATAAAAAATGTATTCAAATCTATCTTACCAAAAGACGTGTCCCTTAATCTGTACTTCTCGCCAATGACGGTCAACATAAATTCCCAGACCAGTCGGCTCTGCTTCATCAACGCATACAAACAAATCTGTTTTGCCACATCCGTCGGCTGTGAAGCAATCGCAGAAACCAGAGAATCATCTTCCAGTGCATGAAGCCGTTTGATGCAGGCTTTCGCCATGCGTGTGATAGATTTTTCCGTTGGGTACTGAAAAAGATTCTGCTCTACAATTTCTTTGACAATCGCATCATCAGAAAATCCTTCTGACATAAGCTTTGCAGTGGAACGCATTTCGTAAAAAAGAAACGGCTCTCTAGTCAAAGAAGCAATATAAGGATAAGAATGATCCATGTTCCCACACCTCCTTACTGCTCCTCTTTTTTATCCGGAACAAATTCCATGATGTCTCCAACATCACAATTTAAAGCGGAACAAATTTTTGATAAAATTTCTGTACTTACATTTTCGTCCTTTGATAATCTGGACATTGTTGTAGTACTAACACCTGTCATCGCACGCAGATCTTTCTTCATCATGTCCTTATCAATCAATAATTTCCATAACTTCTTATAACTAACGGCCATACTTTTACCTCTGACTTATAATTTTTTATTCACATTTTATTTACTATTGCAATTGAGTATTGTATTTATCATCATACCATAAAAATGCGCTTCAAACAATTTGATACTACAATAAACGAAATTCAATTTTGAAATATCGCAGTTCACGATTACAATTCACGATTCACGAGGGCTCTATCTTACATAGATAGCTGAATTGGAATCCGAAATTCCTGTTTGCAAAATTAACTTCCGATTCAGCATATCTCTTGCAAGATTAAATTCCGGCAAACTAAAATTGCTTTATTTTTCTGGAAGTTAGTATTGCAAAATGTGATATAACTGGAAATTACCTTTCCAAACACATTGTTTTATATTTCAAAAGCTGTTATGCTTTTTTCGAGATGATTTTTCTGGAAAAAGAGCGTACGCTAACCAGAGGTCGAATTTTGCTTCCTTTTTTGCAAGATTAAATTCCACCCCTCTACGGTTCCATATTTGATCCGAATGGCGTCTGCTATTTTATTTTTTCAGCAACAGAGGTGTTAAATTAATCTCGTTAGCGGGAATAAGCTTAATATTAAGCTTTTCAAGTATTTCCCCGCTATTTAAGAAGCTGAACAGCTGGTGTGCGGACTGGTTGTTCAGCTTTTTTCTATTGTATGAATTGATATGGCTCATCATTAGATTAATGTCTTCTTGAACCAGATTATCAAACGATGTACCTTTCGGCAGAATACGGCGTATCATCTCATGTGTTACTTCGCAGCCACCTTTCTGGTCAGAGCGTTGAGGATCACAATAGAATATATGTGTTCTTCGCTCAGCATTTTCGTTAAACTCTACGGCTAGAGGATTTGTAAATTCACTTCCCCGGTCAGTGAGTATGACCTGAAATAAGCTGGTGAATATTTCATGCCCTAACAGTTCATACAGTTGATTAAATATTTCCGTTACTGACTTTGCTGTATTTGTGTCACGAATGAATGCCAGCATTAGGCTACTGTTTCTAAAGTAGATGGTGAGAAGAACCTTACCGCCTTTGCGTCCTTCCACAGAATCCATTTCTACAACTGGAATATCTGGATTGGCTGCAAGATAGGTTTCAAAATCTTCGTAAGTACGTCCAACATGGCACTGCTTATCAACTCTTACAGGCTTCTTGTGAGAACGGGTACGGTAACGGACTTTTCTTGGAAGGTCGACATTGTCAACAGATAAAAGTCCTGCATCAATGTAGTTATAGATGGTCTTTTCATCAAGCATGATATCATCAGCATTATTAACACAGATCATGTGTATCGACTGTCCCTGTTTCACAAGTGGTGAAATAATGCTGTCAATACGTTTCAACTCGGTTGGAGTGATTGCTATTCCCTGACGACTTTCAGAGCGGGTTGATTCGTATTCCTTTTGAGCCTTCTTGGCATCATAAAGATGACGCTCAAGTTTACAACGAAGGCGTGTATCGCAACCGTTGCAAACATACGGAGGTTTCATAAGTTTCTGACAGATCAGTTCAACAAAGTCAGGACAATGCTCATAACAATTTCGGTATGAGCAGCTTTTACACGAGCCATGATATGGGTGTTTGCAAGGTCTACAGGCTTTACCCATATGTGAACAGCTGGTTCTCTTGGCACAGGGATTATAACTCCCTTTACGGACTGGTTGACTATGGTTCTTAATTTCTTTTGAGATAGTAGAAGGATCTTTTCCCAGTTCCTTTCCCATCTCAGTAAAAGATTTCCCTTCTCTAAGGGATATTTCAATAGTAGCTCTATCATCAAGAGTTAAATGAGCGTTCTTTGCCATGGTAATTTCTCCTTGGAAATACGCCATCCGGACTCTGGTGCTGAACTACTAATATATCATATCAGAAGATTTGCAAAAGTAACTTCTGGTAGAAACTTTGCAATACTAAGTTCCAGTTTTGGGCTGAATGGACTGGAATTTAATTTTTCAATTCAGC
>JAXJUX010000224.1:0-5936 GCA_036308845.1 Ruminococcus sp. | reverse complement strand
TTGTATTTTATGTTTCGTCGCATCGACAAGGACATTTTGCTCCCTCATCAAAACTTGGGTTAAATGCATAAAAATTCTGGAAATCCAATTGTTCCTGTACAGACTGCAGTGCTTCGCCGAAACGCTGGAAGTGTACGATTTCGCGGGCGCGAAGGAATTTGATTGGATCTGCTATCTCAGGCATATCTTTCACGACACGTAAAATATTGTCATACGTACTTCTAGCTTTCTGTTCCGCAGCCATCGATTCATGCAAATCTGTAATTGGGTCACCCTTGGACTGGAACTGATTTGCAGTAAATGGCACGCCGCCGGCAGCCTGTGGCCAAATACCTACGGTATGGTCAATATAATAAGGCGCGAAACCGGAATTTTCAATTTCTTCCATGGTAAGGTTGGCGGTTAACTGGTGGACGATGGTGGAGACCATCTCCATGTGGGCGAGTTCTTCAGTACCTACATCTGTCAACACCGCCGCACAAATACGGTTTGGAGCTGCGAAACGCTGGGAGAGGTAACGCAGGGAGGCTCCTATTTCGCCGTCGGGTCCGCCATATTGACTAACGATCAACTTCGCCACCGACGCATTTGGCTGTGTAATATTCACTGGATATTCCAATCTCTTTTCATATATCCACATAGATTAGCACCGTCCTTTCTTAGACATTTCCCAAGGCCATGGCTGCATTGTCCAATCAAAGCAGGCGTTGGACATATTCATAGGAGAATACATGGTCAATGGACCGAAACGCATAGCGTATTGTTCCATTGCCTCCATACGATATTGAGAAATCTTCTGGTAGCAGGCGCGGGTTTCCATATCATCTGGGTGCGTATCCAAATAAAGAAGCAAATCATACATGGTAAAACTTACTTCATCAATATAACGCAGTAACTGTTCTTGAGATTGACAGCATCTTTGACAGGATGAAATATTTGTCTTTAACATCTTCTTTTACCTCCCGTTCCGCAAAATGGTTTGCAAAGCTCAGGAAAAATCGTTCCCATTTTCAGAGCTTTGGAACAATCGTACAGTTCACCAATTTGCTGATAAGGTACATATGCCATGGCAAGCGGCAAATGTCCCAGACCCATGTCAGAAAGTGAGCAATTGTCGGATTTTTGACTTCTGTTTTGTGTCATACGAGAAGACATACGGGAAGGCATACTAGAAGATATATTAGAGTCCATGTTAGTGTTCGTATTGGTATACACATTGGTATTCATATTTGAATTCAAATTGACGTTCGTGTTGGAGCACATATTAGAATTTTTATTGGAACTCATATGACCAGAAGAACATGTTCGGCGTGGTGATTGAGATTTATAATTCATTCGATAATTTTCCATGACAATCCTTTCCGGTTAAGTTGATTTCATAAATATTATATGAAAAAATAAAGCAGTGGTGAAAAAATTCAAGAAAAGGTTTTTTTCTTGGAATTTTAGTGCTATACTGGTATAAATCTTTGACTTATGAATAAATGTTAAGAAATGAGGTATTATATGCAGAAAAATAAGCGGAAGGAACAGCCGGTAGCGAAGAAGAAAACCGATTATTATGATTACAATTTGCTGGCAATCGTTATTCTGTTGATTTGCTTTGGTCTTATTATGTTATATAGCACAAGTGCATATGAAGCTGCCGTCACATTTAAAGGTGATGATATGTATTATTTCAGAAGGCAGGCGATCATTAGTGCAGGTGCAATTGTAGTTGCCATTTTTATTTCAAGATTTGATTATCATATTATGATACCTTTTGCGGGAATGTTATATTGGATAGCGTTTATTTTGATGGCGCTGGTTCTCAGCCCGCTTGGTGTAGAAGCTTATGGAGCCAGAAGATGGCTGAAGCTTGGTATTCAGTTTCAGCCGGCTGAAATTGCTAAAATTGCGGTAATTGTCTATCTGCCCGTAATTATTATAAAAATGGGAAAGAAAGTAAAAAGTCTGAAAGCAGTCATTATCTTGCTGATTTTTGGCGCTATTCAGGGCGGGGGTGCATTTATCCTTACAGATAACCTGAGTACAGGTATCATTATCGGTGGAATTGCCTGTATTATTATCTTTGTATCACACCCGAAGACAAAGGAATTTCTATGGTTTATTGCAGGTGCAGGAGTCCTGATTGGAGGGGCTGTTACATATCTTGGTATGACCATGACAACTAGTGAAAACTTCCGTATCCAGCGAATTTTGGCATGGCTGCATCCGGAAGCAAACCTTGACGAAGGTGGATATCAGGTATTGCAGGCGTTGTACGCAATCGGAAGCGGCGGATTTTTTGGAAAAGGTTTGGGAAACAGTGCACAGAAGCTGGGAACCATTCCGGAAGCACAAAACGACATGATTTTTGCGATTGTATGCGAAGAATTGGGCGTTTTTGGAGCGGTATTGTTATTGCTGATGTTTGGATATCTGATGTATCGTTTGTTTTTTATTGCTCAGAATGCACCGGATTTGTACGGTTCTTTGGTAGTAACGGGAATTTTTGCTCACATCGCACTGCAGGTCGTTTTAAATCTGTTCGTAGTTTTGAATCTGATGCCGACAACAGGTATTACCTTACCGTTTGTAAGTTATGGGGGAACGTCCATTTTGTTCCTGATGGTAGAGATGGGAATTGCGCTAAGCGTGTCGCGGCAGATTCGATTTAAAAATGAGCAACATTGATAGAATGGGTTGACAAATGTTTTCATTATCGGTATACTTCGGTACAAGGAGATGTCGTTATAACGACTCATTTTTAGAAGAGGATTTCTTATCAGAAATTCTTGTATAGTTTGATATTCTTTAAAAGGAGATAGGGGAAGATATGTTAGAAAAAATGAAGCAAATTATTGCAGAACAGTTAAACTGTGATGAAGATACTATTGGGATGGATACCTCTTTTAAAGATGATTTAGGTGCTGACTCCCTGGATTTATTTGAACTGGTTATGGCATTGGAAGAAGAATATGGCATCGAAATTCCAGCAGAAGAACTGACAGAAATTGAAACCATCGGAGACGTAATTGAATTCTTGAAAAACAAAGGTGTGGAAGACTAATTCCACATCTTTTTCTTTCCTATAATATAAATCATTTCAACCAGATAAAATGCTCGTAAGAGAATGTAAACGAAGACTCTCTTGCGGGCATTTTAAAATTCCGTGTAACTGTTTAGTATTCACGCCGTTATGAGTAAAAATCCATACACTTTACAATTAGAAAAAATATGATATAATGTTATAGAATGTGTATAACAAGGATGGAAATAAAATGCAGCTCAATTTATACGAAATAGATTTTAACAGTGATGAAGCGATTTATATGCAGCTTTGCAATCAGATTATTTTAGGAATTGCCAAATCCTATCTCAGAGAAGGAGATATTTTGCCATCGGTGCGTCAGATGGCGGATGCGATTGGCATTAATATGCATACGGTAAATAAAGCGTATTCTGTATTGCGTCAGGAAGGAATCGTTACGATTGACAGAAGAAAAGGAGCGGTTATTTGCATTGATGCGAATCATATGCTTGCAGTAGAAGAAATGCGTGAAGAAATTATGATGTTCATTGCGAAAGCACGATGCAAAAAGATTGCTAGAGAAGAAATTCATCAGCTGGTGGATGAAATCTTTGATTTATATGAAAATAGATAACGGTTAAAAAATAATAAAATGAATAAAGCAACTGGAGGACATACATGAAGACTGATTATACGCAGCAGGCACAAAATGCGATATTGTATGCTGGAAAGATTGGAAAGAAGAATAAGCACAATTATATAGGAACAGAACACCTTCTTGTGGGTCTGGTAAAAGAATCAGAGGGAACTGCGGGGATGGTTCTGCGTAACTTAGGTGTGAGTGAGGAAAAATTGATGGAGTTGATCGACAGGCTGGTCGCAGCTTCTTCACGAACAACTATTGAGGAACTTCCTGGTTATACACCGAAGACACAAAAGATACTTGAAAAGGCTAAGCAGGAAGCAAGAGATTTAAAAAGCAGCCAGGTTGGAACCGAACATATTTTACTGGCGATTTTGAGTGAAGTGGATTGTGTGGCAACCCGTTTGCTTCATACGTTAGGAATTGGTATTCAAAAATTGCATGCGGAAATTTTGCATGCGATTGATGAAGAAAATGGTACAACTCAAAGTGATGCAGGCAAAAAATCAGGAAAAATAAAAACGGTACAGGGAACACCGACGCTGGATCAATACAGTAGAGATTTGACAGCATTGGCTCGTCTTGGTCGTCTGGATCCCGTGATTGGAAGGGAAGAAGAAATTACAAGAATCATTCAGGTATTAAGCCGCAGAACGAAGAACAATCCATGTCTGATCGGAGAACCAGGAGTTGGGAAAACAGCGATTGTGGAAGGTTTAGCTCAAAGGATTGTACAGGGAACCGTACCGGCTACGGTTGCCGATAAAAGAGTGGTTGTACTGGATTTGTCCGGTATGGTGGCAGGCTCCAAATATAGAGGAGAGTTCGAAGAACGTATTAAAAATGTAGTTTCCGAATTGATGGAGCATCAGGGGATTTTGTTGTTCATTGATGAATTGCATACGATTATTGGTGCTGGTGGGGCAGAAGGTGCTTTAGATGCATCCAATATTTTAAAACCGTCATTGTCCAGAGGTGAAATACAGATTATCGGGGCAACGACGCTGGAAGAATACCGCAAATACATCGAAAAAGATGCTGCATTAGAAAGAAGATTCCAGCCAATTACGGTAGAAGAGCCGACGGAGGAACAGAGCATCAAAATTTTAGAAGGTCTGCGCCCATATTATGAACAGCATCATGGTGTTCGTATTTCTGATGAAGCATTGCAGGCAGCGGTGAAATTATCTGTTCGCTATATTTCTGATCGTTTTCTTCCAGATAAAGCCATTGATGTAATTGATGAAGCCTCCGCTAAAGTGCAGTTGGAAGGATTTTCTGTTCCTGAAAAAATAAAAGAAATTGAACAGCAGATGAAATTACTTTCTATGGAAAAAGAAAATGCCATCAAATCTGGTGATTTTGTTAAAGCAAAAGAACTGCAGGAAACTCAAAAACAACTGGAAAAAGAATACCAGAATACGAAAAAGCGTTTTGAAAATCGTTGTAAGAGCAAAAATCTGACCGTATCTGAGGAGCATGTAGCGCAGATTATTTCGGGTTGGACAAAGATTCCGGTTCAGAAACTGGCAGAAAAAGAATCCAAAAGACTTGCCAAATTAGAATCTATTTTGCACAAACGGGTCATTGGACAGGAAGAAGCTGTGATGGCAGTTGCAAAAGCTGTCAAGCGAGGAAGAGTAGGATTAAAAGATCCGAATCGTCCGGTTGGTTCTTTCTTATTCCTTGGGCCAACAGGAGTTGGTAAAACTGAATTATCAAAGGCGTTGGCAGAAGCGATTTTTGGAAGCGAGCAGGCTTTAATTCGCGTAGACATGTCTGAATATATGGAAAAACACAGCGTATCCAAGTTGATTGGTTCCCCGCCAGGGTATGTAGGATACGATGAAGGCGGACAATTATCCGAAAAAGTACGCCGCAATCCATACAGTGTGATTTTGTTTGACGAAATTGAGAAAGCCCATCCTGATGTATTTAATATTTTGCTGCAGGTATTGGATGATGGACATATTACGGATTCTCAGGGAAGAAAAATTGATTTCAAACAGACATGTATCATCATGACTTCCAATGCCGGGGCACAAAGCATCGTTACACCAAAACGTCTTGGCTTTGCATCCACGGAAGATGCGAAAAAAGATTACGAATACATGAAAAATGGCGTAATGGAAGAAGTTAGAAGAATTTTCAAACCGGAATTTTTGAATCGAATCGATGAAATTCTGGTATTCCATATGCTTGGCAAGGATGAAATGAAGCAGATTGCAGGAATTTTGCTGAAAAATCTGGAAAAACGATGTGCCGATCAGATGAATATTC
>JAXJUX010000223.1:0-2117 GCA_036308845.1 Ruminococcus sp. | reverse complement strand
CCGCCAAATGTGCCTAAAAAGGAACACACCTGACGGCATTATAACATACTTTATTTTTCAATTCTATAGATAACGGTGATTTATCACAGTAAAGTTTCATTCACAACAGCCCCGCTGGCTTCCTCTAACGTAAACCAAAATGCAACACCATTGTTAAAATTTTTCACGCCGCATTGCTGATTCATGGATTCCATGATTGCTTTTACGATAGAAAGTCCAATACCGCTTCCGCCATATTCTCTGGTTCGTGCTTTATCTACTTTATAGAATTTTTCCCAGATTTTATCCAAATCTTCTTCCGGAATGATATCCCCGGTATTAAACACGATCACCTTCACGGTTCCATGTTCAGCGACACAACGAATATCTATTTTCTTTTCATATTTTACATGATGAATCGCATTGGTTATATAGTTTGTGAGAACTTCTTCGATTTTAAATTCATCTCCCCAAACATATATTGGTTCGTGCTGACGGAATATAATTTCCGCTTCACTTTGCTGGGCAAGTATGGATGATGCCTGCACCACTCCGCTGATCAAATCAGTCAGATCAAATCGTTCCATGTGAACCTGATCATTTCCAAATTCCAACTGATTCAGGGAAAGAAGTTTCTTCACCATTTCATTCATTTTCATTGCTTCATCAATGATAACTTCGCAATAAAATTCTCTGCTTTCCGCATCATCGTTGATATTATCCTGCAAGCCTTCCGCATACCCTTGAATCAGCGCAATCGGTGTTTTTAATTCATGAGATACATTGGCAAGGAACTCTTTACGCATCTCATCGATTGCTTCCTTCTTCTCAATATCCTTTTGCAATTCATTGTTGGCCGTTTTCAATTCTGCAATGGTTTTTTCCAATGTATGCGACAGTTTATTGATGTTATCTCCCAGAATACCGATTTCATCCTCTCCACCACTGGTATAATGAGCTTCAAAATCCAGATTAGCCATTTGCTGGGAAATCTCGGTAAGTTCCGTGATCGGCTTGGTAATTTTCTTAGCCATAAATCGAATAAAAGCAATTCCGAGCAATGCAACCCCTACATTGACCAGCAAATAAAAACGATTGGACAGTTTTACACTTTCCTGCACACTCTCAATCGGGCAGCGCACGATAAACGCAATACCGGAAGACGTCTGCCCCCACATCTCCATAAATTCCATCTGTACAACATTGTCACGATTATACAGAAGCGTATAATTGTCATTTTTCTCGATAACCTGATTTCCTACCGATTCCAAGCCTACCAGGTAACCAAACAAACGGGCTCGTAATCTGTCTGCATCTTCATTTCTCAGGTTACTGTAATCCGGCTGGAGAAGGGTTCCTCCATTGATATTGTAAATAACCACCGATAAGTTATTGGTAGAACAAAATTTTGACAGTTTTTCTACATCCGTGGAATCGTATTTGGAAATCATCTCCGTATACGCAGTTTCCAAAATATCTTTTTTATGATCCAGATATACCGGTTCAAGCAAAATCGAATTTAATATAAATACAATTGTAAGAGAAACGACCACAAATCCAAGGAACGTAACTATGATTTGATTTCTTATCGACTTTTTCATTATTCTACCTCGAACTTGTATCCCATTCCCCAGATTGTTTTGATATAATCGCCTTTGTCGCCCAATTTGCTTCTTAATTTTTTCACATGGGTGTCAATCGTTCTTGCATCGCCAAAATAATCATAATTCCACACATGATTTAAAATCATTTCTCTGGAAAGGGCAATTCCCTGATTTTCCATAAAATACGTCAACAATTCAAATTCTTTGAAACTTAGCTCAATGAATTTTCCATCTAACTGTACCGTATGCGCCGTTTTGTTCAGAGAAATGCCGCCCAACTCCAGCATCTGCTCTTTTTCACCCATTCCGGAACGGCGTAAAATCGCTTCCACTCTTGCAACCAGAATCTTCGGACTAAATGGTTTGGAAATATATTCATCCACGCCCAACTCAAATCCACGCAGCTCGTCTCGTTCATCACTTCTCGCTGTCAGCATAATGATTGGAACTTTCGACACTGCACGAATCTCTCTGCACACCTGCCAACCGTCCATCTTTGGCATCATAACATCCAGAATAATCAAAGAAATATTT
>JAXJUX010000222.1:0-10856 GCA_036308845.1 Ruminococcus sp. | reverse complement strand
GGTTCCTGGCCTCTCTGGTCCACGAAGAAACGGCTCAATTCCAGATACCGTTTTTCTCCTGTCACCTCGTACAGACGCACCAACGCCATTTCTGCAATTTCATGCCCCGGATATCCTTTGCATTTTCCTTCTTCCGGTCCAAAATATCCATCAATGTAATCGGCAAATCGAATGACAGCTTTCAGCAAATTATCTTTTCCCGTAGCCTGATAATACGCCACCGCGCCTTCCGTCAAATGTCCGAAACAATATAATTCATGATGCTCGCGCAAATTAGTGAATGCTTTATCCATTCCATTGATGATATAATACGTATCCAGATATCCGTTTTCCTGCTGTGCTGCGCACACAAGATCAATCGCTGCATCTGCTGTCTTTTCCAGCTCTTCGTCTGGATGATTCATCAAAGAATAGGCAACCGCTTCGATCCATTTTGAAAAATCGCTGTCCTGAAACACATAGCCGTAAAATTGATCTTCCAGATGTTCCATATCCTCCGGCAAAGTTTCAAACCCCCGAAACGTATATGCCGGTTCCTGATATGCATCCCCTTTTTCTCGTTTTTCCTGCATCATCTTTCCTGCAATTTTAAAGTTTCGCATGCAGAAACTTGGAGCAGCATCCGCTACACGGTCATTTAAGATTTCCCATTGGTAAGGAAGAACTTCCTTTCTTACCAACTCCATTTCTTCTTTCCAGAAGCCATCTGCTGCCTGGAAATTTTTCAACGATATCGGAGTGCTGTAATTTTTCTTTTCCATACCTTTTTCCCCATATTTTTTTACTATAGCTTTCTTATTGTATCCTTCTTGTTATATCATTCTTGTCTGCTGGGTCTATGCAATTTTTTCGATTTGTGAGACCTTTCTTTTTGTGTTTTTTTGCTCATTTGGGCTCATTAGGGCCTTCTGGCGGGCACATACAAGAAAATTCATTATCCAGACCCTCATATTTCCCTTTTTCAGGATCCTACATATGTTTTTTCTTGTATAGACCCCCGCAAGCATCTTTTCTTCTTATTTTTCCCATCGCGCAGGGCACTCTACTGCACTTTTTCTGCATAGACCCCGCAAACATTTCCTCTTATCATTTTCTCATCATCTCAGGGCACTCTACTGCTACCCCAACAGCATCTCTTTCCTGACACACTTACAACCCTTCATAATTAAACAACGGAATAAAACTGTCTTTCGCCGTATCGCCATCCTGAAAATACCCATTTTCTATCCCCAGTTCAATGGCAAAATCCAACACCCGTTCATATTCCCTTTTGGTCACCCGCCGATTCAACGGCTCCATCTCGGCCACACGTGGCATCGGCGTGTATTGATTCATGACACTGATATAAATCGCATCCCCATAGGTTTCATATAAATATTGTAATACAGCTTTTGAATTTTTGATATGCCCCGGCAAAATTAAATGCCGTACAATCACACCTTTTTGTATATAGCCATCTTCATCGAACTCCGGTTTCCCTGCCAAACGTACCATTTCGGCAATGGCCATCTTCGCAACCTCCGGATAATCTGGTGCACCGGAATACTTCTTACTCAATGCAGCATCCATGTATTTATAATCCGGCAGCCACACATCTACCACACGCCCCAGTTCCCGAATGGTTTCCACCCGCTCATAACCGCTGGAATTGTACACCACAGGAATCGACAGCCCCTGCTCTTTTGCCTGAACAAGAGAATCTATCACATAAGGCGCAAAATGTCCTGCCGTCACCAGATTAATATTGGCAGCCCCCTGTTCCTGCAATTCCAGATAAATCTCACAAAGCCGCTCTGGTGTAATTTCCATTCCGCAGGAACCGTCTGCAATCTCATAATTCTGACAAAAAATACACCGAAGTGTACAGCCGGAGAAAAATACGGCTCCTGAACCTTTCGTTCCCGATATACACGGTTCTTCCCACATATGAAGGGCAGCTCGCGCTCCCCAAATCGTTCCGTCCATACGGCAATATCCCTTTTGTCCCACCAGACGATTCACATGGCACATCCTAGGACACAACACACAATCTTCTAAATTCACCTTTTTCTCCTTATTCCAGTCATATAATTTTTGAAACTTCATATGATATACAAAGCAATTTCTCGCTTGATTCTACATATAAAGGGGTGTTTTCTATGAGTTCAAAAACAAAAATAGTTGTATTACATATGAAAGAAGTTATCTATACCGGGTTATTTCTCGTTCTTGGCATCCTCATGATCATCATTCTCTTTCTCATGTTCGGTCCGAAAAAGGAAGATGAATCCAGTTCCAACGTACTGCAAAATACCGCTGCCGACAAATACGTGCCTGGCGTGTATTCCACAACGATACAGCTCAACGATAACTCTTTCGACGTTCAGGTTACGGTGGATGCCAACCATATCAACTCCATTGAACTTGTCAACCTGAGCGAAACGACTTCTGTTATGTACCCACTGGTCGAACCAGCACTGGAAGATCTCACCTCACAGATTTATGAAACACAGTCCACCGACAATATTTCTTATTCCGATGATTCCAAATATACATCCATGCTGCTTTTGGAAGCCATCAAATCAGCGCTGGCGAAAGCCACACCGGTAACCTATATAGACAATTAGCTGAAAGCACCTCCATGCTTTCAGCTAACTCTTTTTATGCATTCTGATCATACAGGAAAAATCCGCAACCTTCTCCCAGTTTTCCTCCCAGCTGCAGATAGTCAGCAATTGCTCTCTGCAGTTTGGTTTTGCGTGGCAGCTGGTCCGCTGGTTTTTCCCAATCTTTTGCAAATACTCTCCATCCATCATGGAATGTATCATTTTTTTCTTCATACAATACATCAAAGCGATGTACAAATTTTTTCAGATTTCCTTCCGGAAGCAGTTTCATCAAATCTGCATCCAAAAGCCAGGATCCCATCATGAACACTTTTGGATTTTCCGGCATATAATCCGCATAAAATTCACATGCGAATTTCAGAGATTTTTCCGCTTCTTCCTCTGTCAATGGTTCACCCGATGGAATGTGAATATTGATGACAGGATCTCCTTTTTTCACAACCACTCCATCTTTTTCAAATGGAATATCCAGAGGATAGGTTTCGGTTTCAAACTGCAGACGCCCCAGCGCAAATCTGGTAACCGCAAAGAAACGATTATACCATTCTCCTACAAAAATACCGGTAACTTCATATACATCTCGGCATTCCTGCATTTTTGCACGCATATCCTGCACCGTACGATTATAAATATCCAGAGAAATTCCATTTTCGATATAACGGTCTCTGGTCATTGCCCAACATGGAATCAGAGCCAACAGTTCTAAGGTATATTTGTGAACACCCAATTCAGCTTCCAGATTTCTGGCAAGACCAAGCTGTTCTTTGATATTCTTGCCATCCTCCTCCATAATTGCATTTGAAATCTGTAGAATTTTATCCCACTGCCCTTTATTTTGCAGATTTTCAATGATCCCCATCACTTCATTTGTGATTGTCTCTGGAAATCCGGCAGCTTCCATCGTAGTTCTTAACATAATTTTTCCACCTCATCCAGCCAGATTCTTGCGCAGGCATCACTTGGCATACGTAAATCTCCTCTTGGAGATACAGCTACGGTACCTACCTTTGGTCCATCTGGCAAACAGGAACGTTTGAACTGCTGCATAAAGAATCTTCTGTAGAAGTTTTTCAACCATTTCAGAAGTACTTCTTTTTCGTATTTTCCTTCAAATGTCTTACATGCAATACGGTAAATTTTATCCGGTTCATAACCAGCTCTCAGCATATAATACAGGAAGAAATCGTGAAGTTCATATGGTCCAACCAAATCTTCTGTTTTCTGTGCGATTTCCCCATCTTTTGGCGGAAGGAGTTCCGGACTTACTGGTGTTTCCAGAACATCGATCAAAATACGGGACAATTCTTCGTCGTTGCATGTATCTGCGTAATAACGTACCAAATGACGTACCAGTGTTTTGGGAACAGAACCGTTCACACTGTACATGGACATATGGTCACCGTTGTAAGTTGCCCAACCAAGTGCCAGCTCGGACAAGTCACCTGTACCGATTACCATACCGCCATTTTTGTTGGCAATATCCATGATTACCTGTGTTCTTTCACGCGCCTGGCTGTTTTCATATGTTACATCATGTTTTTCAGGGTCATGTCCAATATCACTAAAGTGCTGCATAACTGCTGCTTTGATGTCTACTTCCATCAAAGTTGCACCCAATTTTCTTGTCAAATCGCAGGCATTACGATACGTTCTGTCTGTCGTTCCGAAACAAGGCATGGTAACTGCTGTGATCTGTTTTCTGTCCATTCCCAGATAATCAAATGCTCTTGCTGTTACAAGCAGTGCCAATGTGGAATCCAGACCACCGGAAATACCCAATACTGCGCTCTTGCTATACGTATGCTGCAAACGTTTTTTTAGGCCCATTGCCTGAATCGTCAAAATTTCATCGCAGCGTTTTTCTCTTTCATCTTTATTGGAAGGAACAAATGGTTTGCGAGGGAATGTTCTTTCCAATTTTGTTTCTTCCTGATGCAGTGTAAACGGAATTGTCAGATAACCTTCTCTCTGAGCTGCAGGGAATGTTGTCATTCTTCTTCTTTCAGCCCACAGACGTTTGATATCCAAATCAGCGTAAATCGTCTGATTTTTGAAACGTTCTGCTTCTGCCAGCATTGCACCATTTTCACTGATAATGTTGTGACCTGCAAATACCAGGTCTGTAGTAGATTCACCTTCTCCTGCTGTTGCATAAATATATGCACAGATCAGACGTGCAGACTGTCCGTTTACCAACTGACGGCGATACACATCTTTTCCTGTTACTTCGTCACCTGCGGACAGGTTTACGATTACATTTGCTCCTGCCAACGCATGTTTGATGCTTGGAGGATTTGGAATCCACAAATCTTCACAGATTTCTACAGCAACCTGAATGCCTGGTACCTGTGGACAGGTAAATAACAGATTACGTCCAAATGGAATTTCTTCTTTTCCCATACGGATAAATCTCATCAGATCGTCCGCTGGAGTAAAATGACGCATTTCATAGTATTCTGCATAGTTTGGCAGACTTGTTTTTGGTACAAATCCAAGGATTTTCCCATGGTTCAATACTGCTGCCGCATTGTATAATTTTCCTTCTGCTTCCAGTGGAAGTCCCACGAAAATCAATGCATCCACATCACTGGTCTGGTCTGCCAACCACAAAAGTCTGTCTTTTGCACTGTCAAGCAGTACATTCTGCCAGAACAAATCTTCACAGGTATATCCTGTGATACAAAGTTCTGGAAATGCCATGATTTTTGCACCTTCCGTTTCCATTTCTTTGATAATTTTCAGAATTTCTTCTGTATTATGAATACAATCTGCCACCTGAATCTTTGGCGTTCCTGCTGCAACTTTTACAAATCCGTTTTTCATAACCAATCCCTCTTTATTTTGCCAATTCTAAAAGTTCCTTCATTTCATCCACTGTAAATTCGTAATTTGTATTACAGAAATGACAGTTTAATTCGATTGTTTTGCCTTCATCAATCAAACTCTGCAATTCTTTTGCACCAATGCTGATTAATGCTTTCGCCACACGATCCTTATCACAATTACAATAGAACTGTGTATCCATGCGATCCAGAATCTCAAGTCCCATATTGCCCAATAATTTTTCCAGAATCATTTCCGGTGTGCAGCCCTGATCCAATAATTCTGTTACAGATGTGATCTCTGCCAGATTTTTTTCCAGCTGTACAATCACTTCTTCTTCCGCATTTGGCATCAACTGTACGATAAATCCACCTGCACGGCGTACGGTGTTATTTTTTTCCATCAAAACACCAAGTCCAACCGCTGATGGAACCTGTTCGCTGCTTGCGAAATAATAAGTCAAGTCATCGGCAATTTCTCCTGTCTTCAATTCTACCTGACCAACATATGGTTCTTTCAAACCCAAATCTTTGATAACAGTCAGCACACCCAGATCCACTGCTCTTCCTACATCCAGTTTTCCCTTTGCACTTGCTGGCAAAATGACATCTGGATTATTTACATAGCCTTTGACATTTCCTTTGGAATCTGCAGTTACGGTTAATCCCTGAATCGGACCGCTGCACTGAATCTGCAATGTCAGAATGTTTTTATCACCTTTCATCATAGAGCCCATCATAGCAGCTCCTGTCATCAGACGTCCCAATGCTGCTGTAGCCACTGGGCTTGTATTGTGTGCTGCTCTGGCATGTTCTACCATATCTCTTGTTGTAATCGCAAATGCACGCACCTGACTATTTGCGGCAGTTGCACGAATCATATAATCACTCATTTTTTCATACACCTCTTATAACTCATTATTTTCAAGGGCTTTTACTGCAGGAGCAAATTCCTGATCTGCTGCTTTTTTCAGCCATTCCATCCCTTTTTCTTCGTCTTTTTCTACGCCTGTACCATACAAATACATGACAGCAAGGTTAAACTGTCCTACGGCAAGTCCTGCCTGTGCAGCTTTTTCAAAGCACTGAAATGCTTTTTTATCGTTCTGTGCTACGCCATTTCCAGTCAGATAATACATCCCCATACTGCAGGATGCACGATAATCATCTTTTTTTGCTGCTTTGGTGAAGCAGGCAATGGCTTTGGAAATGTCTTTGGTAACACCCAATCCTTCTTCGTAACAGCGTCCAAGATTGTACTGTGCATTGGCATTTCCCTGGTCGGCTGCTTTTTTCAGCCATTTGACAGCTTCTTTAAAATCCTGCAGACATCCGTTTCCCTGCGCATACATCAGTCCCAAACGAAGCTGTGCATCCACATGTCCCTGTTTTGCAGCTCTTTCATACCAAAGCATAGCAGCTACCGGACTTTTTTCTGTCTTGATTCCATGTTCATAATAAAACCCAATGGCATACTGCACATTTTTTTCATTATTTTCGGACAGAAGCAGCAATTCTTCCAGTGTATAATCAATCGGTTTTCTTTCTGTTTCCATCTTAATCTCCTATCTTCTCTTTCTGTACTTCTTTCGCAATGATGTAAATACGTTCACTTCGCTTCGTCGGTGCTTTTTTGGTAAACGCATCGTACATTGCTACAAATTCCAGCCCCGCCTCCTGCAGCAGTTCAATTACTCTCTCAGGCTCATAGGCTTTCTGATAATGAAATTCTTCATATTTTCTATATAAATCGTCCTCTTCCTGCAAAAACAGTGTCAACGCATACTCATTGATGCGGCTTTCTTCATCGAAATAATTTTCCCAGATAAAGCTGCCTTCTTCTCTGTTTTCTGCAATCGTAGAATCTCCGATCAACGTTTCATATTTGTAAGGGGTATTCATATCAAAAATGAACATTCCGCCCGGATCCAGATAATTGTTTGCCAATCGGAATACTTCCAGCAAATCTTCTTCTTCCAATATATAATTCATGGAATCGCACACACTGACTACCGCACGCACAGTCCCATACAATTCAAATTCACGCATATCCTGCAAAAGATATAAAATATCCTTTCCAGATTCAAATTTCTTTTCCATGGCGATTTCCAGCATTTCTTCGGAATTATCAATCCCGATCATATCGTAGCCTTTCTCCGCCAGCAATTCCGTCATGCTTCCGGTTCCGCAGCCAAGTTCTGCAACCAGACCGTCCTGCACTCCATATTCTTTCAATAAACCTGTCAAATATTCACACCAGGCCGGATAATCAATGTTGTCCATGAACATGTCATAGACACGGGCAAAGCTTTTATAGGATTCTTCCATTTTTCTTCCCCTTTCCTAAATTTCTGAACACTTCATTTTATCATATTCTATAGAAGAGCGTCAATGTCAGGGGTGAAGTTCTATCCCCCAAACACAAATTTCCGCATCAAAAAAAGGGCTGTCATAAGCCCTTTTTTCTAAATTAGTGACATCCATGATTTCCACAACCATGACTTCCGCATCCGCCTTCGTGGTGATGATGATCATGTCCATGGTGATTGCACTGTACATTTGGATTGTAAGCAAGATTTCCTGCGATGAATGATTCTACCTGTGCATCTGCATTTCCGCAAGCACCGCCGTATAACTGAATACCAGCTTCAGCCAGTGCATTTCTTGCACCGCCGCCGATTCCGCCACAAATCAAAACATCTACATTGTGTGCTTTCAAAAATCCAGCCAAAGCACCATGTCCGCTTCCATTTGTATCTACTACTTTTGCATCTACGATTTTACCATCTTCAATCTGATAGATTTTGAATGCTTCTGTGTGTCCAAAATGTTGAAAAACTTCTCCATTATCATATGTTACTGCAAGAATCATCGTATTATCTCCTTTCTGTTGACCGCCATCAAACGCCTTGCCGTCAGCTTCCTCAATCACAAAATTGCCTCCGCTGATTTCCAGATTATTTCCTTCCACAAGAAAACGTGCCAGCTTTTTACGCGCTTCCGAATACAATGCCTGTACCGTAATCCGACTCACCTGCATGGAGAAAGCACATTCTTCCTGCGTTTTTCCCAGATAGTCAATCAATCGGATGGTTTCATATTCTTCCACTGTCAATGAAATGTGATGCTGATTCTCCCTGCGTTCCTCGCAAAAAAAACGAGAAAAACGAGGCAATCCACAAACACGTTTTGGTTTTGATGGTCTTGGCATAAAAAACTCCTTTAACTAATACTATGATAACACATTATTAACATATGTCAATATTCTTTTCTACTCGGCGTTCAGTCAAAATTCGTAATCTCTGTATGAAATTACAAATCTCTACTACTGTTCTTTCTCTTTCACCGGCAATTCCATATCCGGCAAAAATTTTCCTTTTCTCACCCAAACGATGATTACACCTGCAAACAATGTAAAAATAGAAATAAACTGAGAAGTCGTCAGAGTTCCTACCGTTCCACGAATCAAATCGCCCCTAAAGAATTCCAGAATAAATCTTCCAATACTGTAGAAAATCAAATAACATCCTGCAACCTGTCCATCACCTTTTTTACGTTTGCTCAGCCAGATCAATACTGCAAAATTCAGAAAATCTAATGCACTGGAGATTAACTGTGTCGGCAATAATTTCACTCCGTTTGGTGCAAATGCTGATTCTGTAAATGCAATCCCAATCGCACAATCTGTTTCCATCCCATAACAGCAGCCTGCCAGAAAACAGCCGATTCTTCCAAATCCCTGCGCTAATGCAACTGCCGGCATAGCCAGATCAAAATACTTCAAAAATGGCAGTTTCTTTATCTTACAATACAACATGGCAGACAAAATACCGCCGATGATTCCACCATACACAACCCAGCCATTTGCCAGATCCAACATGATGGATGGATCCGCGATTACGTCTTTGATACGGGTAAGCCAATATAAAATCTTAGAACCTAAAAATCCACCAACAACTCCGAAAATCAAAATATTGAAAATTTCTTCCGGGTCTAATTTGTATTTTGGTGCACGTTTTTCACAGGAAATATACGCTGCCAGAATACCGATGGCAATCATTAGACCGTAACCGTAAACCGTAAACGGTCCAATTGAAAACAATTCATTTTTCATGCGTTTCATCCTCTTCTTTTTCTATGGTCCAATAATTCCAATAGAACGATTGATCCATTCATACATATCGTTCATTATACCCAAGTTTCTGTTTTTTGTCATCTATTTTACAAACTTCTGTATTTTTCCAACGTCATAGCAAGTGCCGTATCTTTCTCCACCTCAGCCAATCGTAACTCATGTGCGTAAGCTAAAATCTCAGAAAAATATGGGCCCGGTTTCAGACCTGTTTTCACCAAATCCGCTCCCATCACACACGGACGAGCCATGATCTCATGGAAATTTGCTAATCTGTCCTGTAAAAATTCCTCATTTTCTTCGGACAAACCGTTTTTATCCACAACAGAAGCCAGCAATACCAGATCATCCGGATCCACTGCCTTATCAAACAATGCATTTGTCACTTTTTTCTCTGCCTTTTCGCATGCCAGTTTTCCCGGTTCCATGTGAAGCGCTGTCATATTCTGCACGTATTTAATCAATTTTGTCTCATTATTAATACGCAAAACAAATTCCGTAGCAACATCCACGCCCTTTGTTCCATGATCTGCAAATACAACTTCATCCGGATTGTCCTGTCGCATGACCATTTTTCCAAAATCATGGGTAAGAGCAGCAAGCGTAAACCACAACGGATTGTTACTCTGTTTTTTGATTGCTGCAGCTTTATCCAAAACCCCCATCGTATACTGCCACAGACTTTCTCCATCGACATCAATCGAAAGAAGCTGCTCCACTTCCGGAAACCATGTGGTCAACTGTTCCATTTTTCGCATCTCTTCAAAGAAAATGGACGGTTTTTTCGCCTTGAGCAATGCTTTTTCCAACTCGCCCCAGATGCGTTCTCTGGCAAGTGTTGTCAAATCCATCGTTTTCGCAAGCTCAATCGTTTCTTCTGCCACCGAAAATCCAAAGCGTGCCGTAAACTGCGCTGCTCTCAGTACACGCAAAGGGTCTTCCACAAATGTCTGCGTATTCACATGACGAAGCACGCCTTTTTTCATGTCTTCCACACCGCCAAAATGGTCAATGATCTCGCCTGTCAACACATCTTCCATCAACGCATTCATGGTAAAATCACGGCGCATCGCAGCCTTATGCGTTCCCAAAAATGGGTCTACAAATACCGCAAAATCTTTATGACCGCGGCCTGTCGCTTCTTCTTTTCTTGGCATCGCGATGTCCAATTCATAGCCTTTCAAACCAAAAATACCAAAACTGGCACCCATCTCTGTCTTTTTGCCAACTTCTTCCAGAATCCCCTCCAGAACTTCCGGCAAAATTCCATGAATCTCTATATCTATATCTTTATTC
>JAXJUX010000221.1:0-13363 GCA_036308845.1 Ruminococcus sp. | reverse complement strand
GCTTCTGGCGTCTCCTCTTTCACTTCTTCCTTGGTTTCATCTTTTGGAAGTTCTGCTTCTGGAGTTTCTTCTTTCACTTCTTCCTTAGTTTCGTCTTTTGGAAGTTCCGTTTCTGGGGTTTCTTCTTTCACTTCTTCCTTGGTTTCATCCTTTGGAAGTTCAGCCTCTGGGGTTTCCTCTTTCGCTTCTTCCTTCGCATCGCCTTCTGGAAGTTCCACCGTCAGTTCCGCTTTACTCGTTTGAAACATAATACCGATTCCACTGTTTTCCACACAATTTCCATCTGACCAACTAATTTTTGCACCTTCTTCTTTGAGTGCTCCGCAAATATTATCTTCGGACCAATAACCAAAGTTTTTTGTAAAAGTCATGGATATCGTCTCGCTCTTCTCACCAATTTCAAATGTTACATCTTTTACTAACTTTAAAGTATAAATAACAGGATTTTCTTTTGTTCCAATTGGATAAGAACCTTTGATTCGTACTTGATCCGTTTCTTCTTGAACGCTTACCTTTTCCCAATCTATCAGGTCCGAAACATCCTCTTCTTCTACTTCCAGTTTTACAGTTTTCTTTGAAAAATCTTCCTTATGTAACGTAACTTCTTTCGATATCTTTTGTCCGTTATATGTAAGCTCCGCTTGCACATCAGTAGAAATATCGATATAATCTACGGCTAACTGCTCAGACTCCTGAACAGGAACCTCATGATCAACCTCTGCTGCTATCGCAAATAAGTTACTTTGTACCAACATGAAAACTACACCAACAATTGCTATGACTTTTTTCTTTACAATACGTCTCTTCTTGATAGTACCTCCTTCCACTATTTGTTACACGTTCTTTTTGTTAATTTTATTATACAATTTCTCAATAGCAAGTCAATAATTCGCATAATATCGTTAGAAATTCTTAATATTTCTGTCTATTTTATAAGTATCTTTTTCATTGTAACTCAACTAATAATCAAAAAAGCGCCAATTCCCCAAAGGAAATCAGCGCCTCTTCTTTACAAATAACCAGAAATTAAGCTCTCAGTTCAATTCCAAGGTTCTTATTCAATTTTTTCAGAATAGTTTCTACAAATTTATCTACTGTTTTTGCACCAAATTCTTCATCCTTTGGAGTAAATACAACGGTAAATGCCATACTCTTCTTGTCTTCTGGAATTGGTTTTCCTTCGTATACGTCGAACAGTTTTACATCCGTTACCATCTTGCAGGAATCTTTGATGCATTTTTCAACTTCGCCACAAGTGATTTCTTTGCTCATTACCAGAGCCAGGTCTCGTTTTTCTTCCGCGAATTTTGGCAATGGATTGAATTTTGGAACATTTCCGTAGTATTTTACCAGTTTTTCCATGTTGATTTCCATGATGTATCCGGATGTACGCATGTCTTCCTTATCCTGAAGCTCATAAGAAATTTTTCCAAGGTAACCAATTTCTTCACCATCGCAAATGATTGCTGCTGTCTGGTATGGATGCAGGAATGGTTTCTGTGTTCTTGCATAGTCAAATGTCAGGCACAGAGTATCTGCAACTGTTTCTGCAATTCCTTTCAGTGTAAAGAAAGATTCTTTTTCACCAAACAGACCAACACAAAGTACACTCTGTTCGTCTGGATATTCTGTCAGTGGCAATGCTTTTGGTACGAAAATGTTTGCCAATTCAAACAGACGGCCTTCCAGATTTCCGCGTTTCTGATTACGAGCGATTGCGTGAATCATGGAAGCTGCCAGTGTAGTTCTCATGATAGAAAGACCTTCGTTGATTGGGTTTACCAATGGAATCGCAACTCTTTCTTTTGCATCTTCTGCGTATCCCAGCATATCCAAATCTGCTGGTGAGAAGAAGGAGTAATGTACACATTCGTGTGCGCCAGTTCCACACAGTGCGCGTTTCAGTTTCAGTTCTGTTTTCTGTCTCTGATTCAAACCACCTGGTGTAACTTTTGCTGTTGGCATAAAGGTAGGAATTACATGGTCGTATCCATACATACGAATCACTTCTTCTGCAACGTCTGGATAATCTTCCATATCTTCACGATATGCAGGAATCTGCAGTGTCAGTTCGTCCCCATCAACAGTTGGTGCAAACTGCAGGTTTGTCAAAATACGAATGATGTCTTCTGTTGGAACTTCAATACCAAGTACACCATTTACTTTTGCAATACTTACTTTCATTTCTTTTGGTTCTACAGAATTTCCTGTATTTACATCGCAATGTGTGCAGGAAATTTTACCGCATCCCAGTTCTTCAATCAGATGTAATGCTCTCTTCAGTGCCATTACGGTTGAGTATTCATCAACACCTTTGGAGTAACGGGAACTTGCATCTGTAATCTGTCCATGTGCTCTGGAGCTCTTTCTGATGTTGTCACGGGCAAATTTTGCACATTCAAACATAACTTCTGATGTTGTATCCAGAATTTCAGAGTTCAGACCACCCATGATACCTGCTAAAGCAACTGGTTTTACACCGTCACAGATTACCAGATTGGAGTTATCCAGTGTAAATTCTTTGCTGTCCAGAGTTACAATTTTTTCTCCGTCATTTGCACGTCTTACGTTGATTGCATTTCCTTCCAGATAAGAGCAGTCAAATGCATGCATTGGCTGACCCAGTTCTTTCAGAATATAGTTTGTAATATCTACTACGTTAGAAATAGAATCGCAGCCAACCAGCGCCAGACGACGTTTCATCCATGCTGGAGATTCTCCGATTTTAACATCATATACATAATGAGCCATGTAACGAGGGCAAAGATCTGGAGCATCTACAGTTACTGCAAATCCTTCTTTTTCCACTTCTGTTTCTGTATAGTCAAGTGCTGGTTCTTTCAGTTCTTTACCAAGAACAGCAGCAACTTCTCTTGCGATACCAAAAATACTCTGGCAGTCTGCTCTGTTTGCTGTGATGGAAATATCAAACATCCAGTCATCCAGACCCAGAATTGGTTTTACATCTGCACCGATTTCAGCATCTTCTGGCAGAACCAGCAGTCCATTGTAACCAGCGCCTGGATACATATTTTCAGAAACACCCAGTTCTACACCGGAGCAAAGCATACCGTAGGATTCATATCCACGCAGTTTGCCCTTTTTGATTTTCATAACACCTTCTACAGTTTTGTGATCTTTTGCTGTTGCATATACAGATGCGCCAACCAAAGCTACAGGGAATTTTCCGCCTGCTTTTACATTGTCTGCACCACAGCAGATCTGCAGATTTTCACCCTGTCCAACATTTACTTTACAAACATGCAGATGTGTATCTGGAATCGGATCACACTCTTCCACCAGACCAACAACTACATTGCTGATATCTTTTCCAATTTCATACAGTTCTTCTACTTCGAAACCGCAGGAAAATAATTTTTCTTCCAATTCTTTTGGCTGTACATCGATATCTACATAATCTTTCAGCCAACTTAATGGTACTAACATATCTCTAAACCTCCGTGATTAGTCGTTAAGCTGTTTTAATACGCGAACATCAGATTCGAACAACAATTTGATGTTATTGATTCCGTATTTGAGCATTGCAAGACGTTCAATACCGATACCAAATGCAAATCCACTGTATTTTTCAGAATCAACGCCACAAATTTCCAGAACTTTTTTATTTACAACACCTGCACCCAGAACTTCAATCCATCCTGTACCTTTGCAGAGTTTACATCCTTTACCGCCACATTCGAAGCAGCTTACGTCTACTTCTACAGATGGTTCTGTAAATGGGAAGTAAGATGGTCTCAGACGAGTCGTTGTTCCTTCACCGAAAATCTGACGAACCAGTTCGTCCAGCATACCTTTCAGGTCACAAAGAGTAATGCCTTCATCTACTACCAGACCTTCCATCTGACTGAACATTGGTGAATGTGTAGCATCATCGTCAGAACGGAATACCTTACCTGGGGAAAGGATTTTGATTGGTGGTTTTTTGTTTTCCATTACATGAATCTGTCCAGCGGATGTCTGTGTACGAAGCAGGAATTCTGGTGACAGATAGAAAGTATCCTGCATATCACGTGCTGGGTGATCCTGTGGTGTATTCAATGCTGTAAAGTTATAATAATCAGTTTCGATTTCTGTTCCTTCAAACACTTCAAATCCCATGGAAGCGAAAATATCAATCAACTGATTACGAATCAATGTGATTGGGTGAAGGTTTCCTGTTTCTACTTTTTCTGCTGGCATAGAGATGTCTACTTTTTCATTTTCATATCTCATCTGCAGCTCTTTTTCTTTCATTTTAGCGTCCAGTTCTGCAAACTGAGCAATTGCCCATTCTTTCAAAGCATTGACAGCTTTCCCATAATTTGCTTTTTCCTGTGGAGGAATGTTTCTCATTTCCTTCATCAACTGGCCGATTTTACCATTTTTAGAATCTAAAAATGATTTTTTGAATTCGTAAACAGCTTTGGAACTATCCAGAGCATCCATGCCGTCTAAAATTTCCTGCTTAATCGCATCAAGTTTTCCACTTAATCCATTAAATTCCTGCATTTCTTTCTCCTCTTTCTAATGTTTTTGAGTCTGTGTTTTTCGTAGGACTTTTTAATTACAAAATAAAAAGCCCCATAACGATTCACACAGAATCATTATGGGACGAGATAACCCGCGGTACCACCCATGTTCAGATACATATATTCTTAATCAGATCATATCTGCACTTTATTATTTGATTGTATGACTCCAATGTTGAAATTCATCAGCAAGGCTCCTTCGCACTTCCAGCCACGGTGCGATTCTCTGTGAGGAGGGTGTTTGCGGACTACTAAGCCATCTTCAACGTCGATGAATGGATTATAACTTATGGAAATGTAAAAGTCAAGAATGGGTAAAAAAATCCCGCAATCTCAACTTTTAAATTCAAGATTGCAGGATTTTTACAGCTTATTCTTTTCCATCATATATCCGTTTTTTCAATTAAGTTACCCGTTACTTATTCTTCGTTTCTAATGTTATTCTTTTTATATTCCTCCAAAAGATATTCCACTTCATTTTCGGTCACTCCAAGACGTTTCGCAGCTTCCTTAATATTCAGAACATTATCCGATAACAAATTCAAACATAACTCCATACGTCCTTCCATTCTGCCCTGTGTAATCCCCCGACGTAAAATCGTTTTTGCTTCGTGTTCAAGAACTTTTCCACCCATGACAGCAGTCACTCCTCTCTGAACTTTTTGATACTTGTATGCAATTCCTTTTATAACATTCTTTGTCATATCGATAATTGTACGCTTATCAAATTCTGAAATTTTCCCTTCCATACATAGATTTTCCAATTTATTTTTTATCCATGCATACCGCTCTTTTAAATGCTGTAATTTTTCTGGATTGTCCTCATACTTTGGAAATTCTTTTTCATAACAAAATATATGAAATGGAATCAGAAACAGTAAGTTCTTTTCAAATATTTCTTCAATCGTATATTTTTGTGCTTTCATCACCGGAATTTTATATTGAAAACTTTCTTCCGGCGTATTAATCTGAACCATCAAAGCATCCGGCGTATTTTTCGTATGGCGCAAATACAAAACTGCCGACCGTGGAATATTCAATACTAACGTATTGTCTTTGATTTCACCCTCATCCAATGCAATATGTATATCGTATTCTACCATTCTTAATGCCATACTCTGGTCCGATGTGCTTTGACATTCAATATGATATTTTTTAGGGATTTTCCCTTGTATTTCAAAACAGGAATCTGTTCTTTTCTCTTTTGTAATGTTGTCCTGTAAATGTATAATGTGGTCTTTCGGTAAAAATTCTATACGTTCCTGGCCTGTATAATTTTCATCAAAGATCTCATTTACTACAGGAATAATCAAATTGGTACAGTCATTTAACAGTGTTTTATAAACGTCATCGTATGGTGTATTAATCACTTTATCATTTGCACTATCATTCATCTCATCCGATCTGTTGATATTGTGCATTTTTATGAAATACTCCTTTTCATTATTCATAAAACAGATATATGATATTTCCGAATTACTGTACAGTTATTATAACAGTTTTTCATGATAAAGTTAAGATATATTAGAAATCAAAAAAATATGGACGGTATCACGCCTAAAAGCCTGTATACCGCCCAAATTTCACTTAACTATGCGCCCAATGGATCATCAAATCTCAGTACAGTTGGTTCCATCTGGATTTCCTGCAGCTGTTTTTCATTCAAATATTTTTTGTTGAGTGTGAATTCAATTGCATATTTGTCCAGATATTCTTCGTCCATGATCCAGTAGCCTTTCTGGCCGAAATCTGTTCCCCAGCTGTTTTCTACTTTCCAGTAGCGTCTGCCATCATCGAATTCTTTATAAGCACAAATAACCATTGCATGTCTTGCCATTGTTTCCTGTGTATCCATCAAATCTGCCTTGCTCATGTGATTTTCCATACCAAAGAGAGATTCCATTTCGTATGTATCCACGCTCATGATACCGCTGGTACGGTCCATCATGTTCGCACTGTCACAGCCAAATACAACGCCTTCGCCATCATCCAGCTGTTTTTTAATCAATTCTTTGATTTCGCTCATTTCGATGTTGTAGTAGAAAGATTTCACGCCGCCAACCATATTACCGAAACGTTCTACGGTATATGTCTTGTTCATTTCGCGATTTCTTCCTGGTGCATTTGTACAGGTGATATATTCTGTCACATCGCCTGGCCAGAATTTTTTCAGGAATTCGTGTGGTGTCAGACCTTCTACGCGGTGGTAATTATCATCTTTGTCATAATATTCAAAAGTAACTGTCTTAGGTGGTGTTCCTAATGTACAGCAGAACATTTTATATACATGTCCTAAGATTTCTTCTTTTTTCGCACGAAGCGCTTCATCGTCTGCACCGTTGCGTTTCAGTTCCAGAATCTGGCTTGCACCATTTCTAAGCATACGTTTCAGCAATTTACTGTAATCTGCGCTGCCGATACTGTGGAATGTTTCCGGCATACTGTCCATAGGAACCAGACCGTATTTTTCAACGATGTTGCGGAACATAAACCACTGTCCGCCTTCTGGTGCCGGTTCTGTCAGATGAGTCATTCCGAACGGCACATTGAAAATATCTTCTCCTAATTCAATCACTTCTTCTAAGAACTTATTTGCTTTTTCCATTCTGTCCCAGAATGTTACATATCCGGTAGAAAATGCGAAATCAGATTTAATATTATTGGCACTGATTACCTTTTCACGCAGCATATTTAAAGATGCAAATAACCAGCATCTGGAAGATGCTTTCTGTGAAATGATATCCCCTGTTTTGAAATTTTCAGGGAAAATAACGCGTCCGGCGATTTCTTTTTCATAATTCAATGCAACTTTTTTCAGATCATTGTGAATAACCGCATTCTGAATAAATGCATTCGTTTTTTCTTTGCGGAATTCGTCGTTCCACTGTGCAGCCTGTGCAATTTCGATATTCTTGTTCATGTGTTCCTTCTCCTTTGTACCCCAATATTTTTCACTGCTAAATTATTCTAACATATTTTTTATTAATATGCACCTTCCAACTCTATTTTCTTCTATTTCTCAATTGCATCTCTGATATTTTGTCGATATTCCAACGGCGTACAATGCATGATTCTACGGAAACATTTGCTATAATAACTAAAACTGTTAAAACCTGACTGCAATGCAATTTCACTAATTGTTTTATCTGAATTTACCAGCAATTCGCAACTTCGTTCAATACGATATCTGACCAGATATGCAAATGGTGTCTGTTTCATTTGTTTATTGAAAAACCTGGAACACTCCGTTTCGCTCAAACCAATCAGCGATGCCAAATCTTTCAGGGTAATCGGGTTCATATAATTTTGCGCAATATAAGATAATAATATCCGCATACGTTTCATTTTTTCTGTATCCATGGCCGTTGGCCTGGAATCATGTGCTGTCTGCTTCCAAATTTCTGCATAAATTTCACATAAATATCCTTTGGCAAATAAACGAGACATTGCACTGCCTTTTTGATATTCTTCATACAGCTTTTTTAGTTTATCCAAAATCTGTTTCATCCATGGAATATAAGGTGACAAGACAACTCCATTAATATCTGAATCCACAAAATTTTTCACATACGTATGATACCATTCCGAAGATGTATCACTGCAAAAAAGATCACCCCCAAATACTACCGTGTGAGACATTTGGTCCTGCTCTTCGGTATATCCTCTATGTAGCCTTCCCGCATTTATAAAAACAGCTTCGCCTTCCTTCAGTACATATTCCTTATTTTCTATCAAGTAATGCAGTTTTCCGGAAGTTACATAATTGATTTCAAAATAATCATGCCAATGCCAGTCCAAATACCCTTCTGCAAACAAAGATACTCCACCAAAATATACTTCAAAAGGGAAATCCCGATTTCCATGAATCGTAGTTTCCTTTAATGTGTCATCCAAAATCAACGTAAACATAACTCACCTCAAAATAATTATAATAAAAAACAGAATATTTGTAGTTTTCACTTGTTTTTTATCTTATAATAACAATAAAATTATAAAGTAATACATCAAAAAAAGAAAGCGTATATTAAAAAATTTCACTTGTAAACGGAGGAACATAACTATGACAATGGATGAAAGAATGAAAAAAGGATATCTTTGGACAGATACAGGAGAATATCTGGAAGAACAGGCTCGTGCAAAAGATTTAATGTACGACTTCAATCACACAAGACCTTCCGAAGAAGGAAAACGAAATGAAATCATCAAAGAATTATTTGGTTCCGTTGGAGATCCTGTATGGATCATGCAGCCAATCACTTCCCTGGCACGCGGTAAGACTGTACATATCGGAAGCGGAACATATATCAACTCTGGACTTACTTTGATTGACGATTACGAAATCCATATCGGAGAAAATTGTCTTCTGGCAACCAATGTTACACTTTGTACTACAGGTCATCCAGTACATCTTGATCTTCGTTCCCACGGTGAAATGTACAGTTTTCCTGTAAAAATCGGAAATGGTGTATGGATTGGTTCCAACGTTGTAGTGCTTCCAGGCGTTACCATCGGTGATAACACAGTCATCGGAGCTGGCAGTGTTGTAACAAAAGATATTCCGGCAAATGTAGTAGCCGTTGGAAATCCATGCAAAGTTTTAAGACCAATTACCGATCGAGATAAAGAATATTATTATCATGATCTGCGCGTAGATATGCAGGAATAAAGTACTTACCCTCAATTTAGTACTTTACATAGAATCTTATGCTACACGAATTTCTTTGCATATCCTGCTCTCGAAATTCCACAACATGAGACTCCCGATCTTGCAAAGCTGCATTTTCGCAAGATTCAAAAAGGCTGACACACGTATTTCGTGAGTCAGCCTTCATTTATTTTACTTATAACACCGCTGCAACCAACAGATAAATCAAAGTTGCACAAAGTCCTGCGCAGAACAAAATCAATCCGTAAGACAAGCTTCGCGCAATAAAAGATGTATTTTCCTTAAATGCAAGAAATTTTAATGCCAACTGATGTTCATAATCCCCTTTTCGTGGATTATTTTTTCTAGTGGTTCGATTCAGGAAATCATTCACGCCGTCACACAGATGACCAATCATATGAGTAGCTTCATTTCCTTCTTCCAACTCCCCTGCATTGATGCTGTCTCTGTAAATTGTTTTTCTCAACAACACAACCAGACCATCTACCAAAATATCAAGTACACCCGTTACGATATTTCCAACCGTAGCAAAAACGGTCAGAAGAAGCGGACGATAAATATAATCTTCCAGATCAAAGTAACGATACCATCTGTTTACATATACTTTTGTTCCGTCTGCAACTTTCTTCATCATCCAGCCGCGAACAATCACTACATAAACCAGCACCCCGATTGCGATAGAAATGACGCTTCCTTTCAGGTTGGTCCATGTAAAATAATGTACCTCATGTCCTGTATGGGAAAGTCCCATAAATCCCTGCGCCATATCAGCCAGTTTATCCATTGTGTTATATGGAAGGAGTCCCATCACTGGAATCAAAACTGCACTGACTGTCAAAGCAATGGTACTTGCCGGATTCATATAATTTTTCTTTGCATCATAACTTTCCTGCAATTTTGCATCTTCATTTTTTTCCACAAAGATTGCAATGAACAGTTTGCACATATACGCAACAGTAAGTCCACCACTGATCAGGAAAATCCATTCGGTGGCTTTCATTCCGCCAACGGAGAAAATAGAAGAAACAATAGTTCCTGCTTCCATTCCGTGCACGTATTCTACAATACCTTCATGCAGCAATGTTTTGCTCACATAACCACTGAACCCAGGAACACCTCCGATTCCCAAAGCGCCCATCAGATAAATAAAGGCAAGCAATGGTTTTTTGCGTCCAAATCCGCGAATCTCATTCAGGTTCAATTTGTGCACGTTCATAAATACCACACCGGCAACCATAAACAGCACCAGTTTGAACATGGAATGATTCATCATATGAAGAAATGTTCCGCGCACTGCCAAAGCATTTTCTTCCATCAAAAGTCCCTGCATACCGATTCCCACCAAGATAAATCCAATCTGAGAAACGGAAGAACAAGCAAGTGTTCGTTTCAAATCTACAGAGAATGTTGCAAGCAGCGCTCCCAGGAACATGGTAATCACACCAATCACCAGAATAAATGCACCCCATGGTTCATCATGCAGTAAAATCTGACAACTGATCACCAAAATACCGAAGATACCTGTCTTGGTCAAAATACCAGACAACAGTGCACTCGCCGGTGCCGGAGCAACCGGATGTGCTTTTGGCAACCAGATGTGCAATGGATACGCACCTGCTTTTGCAGCAAATCCCACAAAAAGACAAACTGCAGCAACGTATACATTTTTTCCCTGGCAAGCATCGTGAAGCTGATCAATCTGCAGTGTTCCTACCTGGTTGTATAACAGGAACAATCCCATCAGCATCACAAGACCACCGATTACTGCAACTGCCAAATATGTGGAAGCCGCACGTAAAGATTCTTTTCTTTCATCCTGCGCAACCCATACATAGGAAGCCAGAGACATCATTTCAAAAAATACAAAAGTCGTAAATAAGTCTGCGGACAGAAAAACGGCTTCTGTCGCTCCCAGCGTGATCAGCTGGAACAAATAGTAACGGTTGCGATTGCGGTAATGTGCAAAATATTCTGTAGAAAAAATCGAAGTCATCATCCACATAAATGCAGCAATCGCACCATAAATCACACGAAATCCGTCTGCGGTAAAATAAAGTCCCATGCCGCATACTTCAGGAATCGTAAACAGCATTCCTTCTGCCGATTTATAATTCAGCACCAACAAAAGTGCACAGACAAATTCCAAAATCGTAATCACACTAACAAAAAGGTCTCTTCCCTTTTTCGTTTTTCTTCCAAGAAGATAAGAAAGGAAAGCACCTGCAATCGGCATAAATACCATGACATACATCAAAATACCTACATTCACGATCATCGTCTCCTTTCTAATATAAACCAGAAGCTACATCTGCAAAAAACTGTACCAACGGTTCAGAGAATAATCCCAAAAGCACAACGCTTACTGCACAGATCAGTAATGGCGCGCACATTTTCCAACTCGGATCCTTTGCATTTTCCAGATGTGTGTAGTTTGGATCTTCTTTTACGAAAAATGCTCTGATTACAACAGACATCATATAAATAGCAGTCAACAATGCAGAAACAAGCAGACATGCAATTCCCACATAAGCCAATGGAATCTCACTGTCTACCGCAGCCTCTGCCAGTTTCCATTTGCTGATAAATCCTGCAAGACCAGGCACACCCATCAGTCCCAGCGCAGAAACCGTAAAGGTTCCAAACACAATCGGCATTTTTCTTCCCATACCGTTCATTTCGTACACATGACTTTTTTCTGTCTGATGCATAAATGCACCCGCACAGAGGAAAGAACAAATCTTCATAAATCCATGAAATACAAAATGTGTCAATGCGCCGACCAATCCAAGCGGGCTCATCATCGTAGCACCAAAAATAATATAAGACAAGTTACTAACGGTAGAATACGCCAGCCTTCTCTTGATATGTGTTTCTTTCAATGCCCGGCTGCACCCATACACAATGGTAAACATGGAAAACGCCATCACAGCGTATTGTGCCCATGTGCCACGCAGGAAATCCACACCAAAACTGTAATAAGTCAGACGCATGATTGCAAATGCACCGGCATTTACGACAGCAACTGCATGAAGCAATGCGGTTACCGGAGTAGGCGCTACACCAGCCTGTGGAAGCCAGGAAGAAAGAGGCCAGATTGCCGCTTTCACACCAAATCCCATAAAGGCGATGAAATAAATCCACAGAAGCAATGGAGCCTTATCTCCAATTTTGACCATATCCATAACGCCGCCCAATTCAAACTCACAGGTTGTTCCGTATACAATGATAAATACCATACCCATAATGGCGAACGCCGCACCACCGAGGGAATAATACAGATATTTTCTGCTGGCAAGAACCGCTTCTCTTTTGAGTGTATGCATAACCAGCGGAACTGTTACCAGTGTCAGTAATTCATAGAAGAAATACATAGACAAAATATCAGAAGCAAACGCAATACCAAGCGTTACCCCGTATGTCATACAGTAAAACATGAAGAAGATTTTTTCATTCTTTTCATGTTCCATGTATTCAAAAGCATATAAGGTTGCCAGTGGCCACAAAATAGAAACCAGACCGGCGAATACCATCGTCAATCCATCAATTTTGAAAGAAATGGACAGGTTACGAACAAAATGTACCACATGGAACACTTCCGTTGTTCCGCCTGTAATCAGCCCCCATACGATGATGGACGTTATGATCACGAAACATTCCGTGTAGATCATCATGTGACTCCTTTTCTGAAAAGGCAGTAAAGGAATCAAAATACTTCCGAAAATGGGCAACAAAATTGCCACTATAATCCAATATTGACTCATATTTTCTCACCTCATTTTCTCTATAAAACAACGTTTACAATATTTGAAATAAAGTCTGTCAATGGATTTGGAAATACTCCCAGGATGATCGTCAGGAAAGCCAAAATCATCAGAGGAATCAACATCATTTTCACAGGCTCTTTTTTCTTTAAGCTGCTGTAATCATATTCTGCTCCAGGCAGGAATCCGTTCACTGTGATCGGAAGCAGATATCCCGCAGTCAGAAGGGCACTTACCAGCAAAATCACTGGACCAACACAGGAAAATACAGGAATCGCAGATTCCAAAGCTCCAACTGCCAGATGCCATTTGCTGATAAATCCGCTGAATGGAGGGAACCCAATCAATGTTGCTGATGCAAACGTATAGCACCAGATTGTCACAGGCATTTCTTTTCCAATACCTTT
>JAXJUX010000220.1:0-34367 GCA_036308845.1 Ruminococcus sp. | reverse complement strand
GGACTCTGCGGTTCGTCTGACTCATATTCCGACAGGTATCGTTATTTCCTGTCAGGATGAAAAATCTCAGTTGAAAAACAGAGACAAAGCAATCAAGGTACTGCGTTCCCGTCTGTACGATCTGGAACTGCAGAAACGTCATGATGCAGAAGCAGAAGCAAGAAGAAGTCAGGTTGGTACAGGAGATCGTTCTGAAAAAATCAGAACTTACAACTTCCCACAGGGACGTGTGACAGATCACAGAATCAAACTGACACTGCATAGACTGGACAGCATTATGAATGGGGATCTGGCAGAAGTAATCGATAGTCTGATTGCTGCAGATCAGGCTGCAAAACTTGCTAACCTGCAGGAAGAAGCGTAAAAAGGAAAAGTAGTAAAAAATCTATTAATGGGGTGACATAGTAAGATATACAAAAAACATTGGGAGGAAGACATGAAAAAAACGACATTGGCCATTATGGCCGCAGGACTGGGAAGCAGATTTACCGGCGGAATCAAACAGTTGGCTCCGGTAGGACCAAATGGAGAAATCATTATGGATTATTCTGTTCATGATGCATTGGAAGCCGGATTTGATAAAATCGTATTTATTATTCGAAAAGATCTGGAAAAAGCTTTTAAAGAATCGATTGGAAATCGCATGGAAAAATATGCGGAAGTTTCTTATGTGTTCCAGGAATTGGATGCACTGCCAGAAGGATTTGAAAAACCGGAAGGCAGAACAAAACCATGGGGAACAGGTCAGGCAATCATGTGTTGCAAAGGAACCATTCAGGAACCATTTGCAGTTATTAATGCAGATGACTATTATGGAAAAGATGCTTTTAAGAAAGTCCACGAATATCTTGTTCAGGAGCACACTCCTAATGACATTTGTATGATTGGATTTGTATTGAAAAATACATTGAGTGAGCATGGAGGCGTGACCAGAGGCATCTGTGAAAAAGATGAAAATGGTAATTTGATCGCGATTCATGAAACGTATCAGATCATGAAGTCGGAAAACGGAGTGGGTTCTTTGCAGGAAGATGGAACGATGAAACCAGTAGATATGGAGAGTCTGGTTTCCATGAATATGTGGGGACTGCAGCCGGAATTTCTGGACGTTCTGGAAAATGGATTTATTTCTTTCCTTGAAAGCGGAATTACAGAAGATTTGAGAAAAGAATATTTACTTCCGAGAAAAATTGATGAATTACTGCAGGCTGGTGAAGTGAATGTATCAGTCGTTGGTACAGATTCTCACTGGTTTGGGGTAACCTTCCAGGAAGATAAAGAAAGCGTAATCAAAGAAATCGCAGCTTTGGTAGAACAGGGTGTCTATAAAGCCGATTTATGGAGTGACCGGTCCAAATAATTTACCGTTTGGTAATAAAACAGGAGGAATTATTATGGGAAAATATTTTGGAACAGATGGATTTCGTGGAGAAGCAAATGTTGATTTGACTGTAGAACATGCCTTTAAAGTGGGACGTTTTCTGGGATGGTATTTTGGAAAAGACCATAAGGCTCAAATTGTGATTGGGAAAGATACCAGAAGAAGCAGTTATATGTTTGAATATTCTCTGGTAGCTGGTCTGACAGCGTCTGGAGCTGATGTATATTTGCTCCATGTTACAACCACACCAAGTGTTTCCTACGTGGTAAGAACAGAAAATTTTGATTGTGGAATCATGATTTCTGCAAGCCACAATCCTTTCTATGATAATGGAATTAAGATTATTGATGGCAATGGTCAGAAGATGGATGCAAATGTGGAACAGATGATCGAAAATTACTTTGACGATGGCGTTCCGGAAATTCCATTTGCATTAAAAGAAAACATTGGTCGTACCGTAGATTTCTCCGCAGGAAGAAATCGTTATATTGGGTATTTGATCTCTATTCCAACACGTTCATTTAAAAATTTCCGTGTTGGTCTGGATTGCGCCAACGGAAGCGCATCTGCGATTGCAAAAAGTGTATTTGATGCGTTGGGCGCAAAAACGTATGTAATTAATAACCAGCCGGATGGAACCAATATCAATACCAATTGTGGCTCTACACATATTGAAGTATTGCAGAAGTTTGTAAAAGAAAAACATCTGGATGTTGGGTTTGCGTACGATGGTGATGCGGATCGTTGTATTGCCGTAGACCATCTTGGCAATGTGATCAACGGTGACCTTATTATGTATATTTGTGGAAAATATATGATGGAACAGGGAAAACTGAATAACAATACGATCGTAACGACCGTAATGTCTAACTTTGGTCTGTACAAAGCACTGGATCGTGCAGGAATTCGTTATGAAAAGACAAAAGTTGGGGATAAATATGTTTGTGAAAATATGATGGAAAATGGACACAGTATTGGTGGAGAACAGTCCGGTCATATTATTTTCAGCAAACATGCCACAACGGGTGATGGTATCCTGACTTCCCTGAAACTGATGGAAGTAATGGTGGAAAAGAAACTGCCACTCAATATTTTAGCTTCCGAAGTGACAATCTATCCACAAATCTTAAAAAATGTAAGAGTAAGCAACAAGGCAGTTGCACAAAATAACCATGCAGTAAAAGAAGCTATCAAAGAAGTAGAAGAAGCTTTGGGAAATGATGGACGTATTTTAGTGCGTGAAAGCGGAACGGAGCCATTGATTCGTGTAATGGTAGAAGCTAAAAAGGATTCCGTCTGCAGAGAAATGGTTGATAAAGTTGTTGACGTAATGGATAAAGAGGGATTAGTTCTCTAATGTATAAGAAAATATTAATTTTACTAAGTGTTTTATTCTGCCTGTGCGGCTGTTCTGATCAGAAATTGGAACAGGCGTATACAGAAGGTATGCAGGCGTTGGAAAAAGAACAGTATGATGAAGCGATTACTGCCTTTGAGACGGTAATTGAAGGGCAATATCGTTTGCCAGAGACGTACCGTGCATATGGTATTGCGTGGCTGGAAAAAGAATCTTATCCAGAAGCGATTGCCGCTTTTTCCAGAAGCTTGAATGAAATGGAAACGCAGGATCTTGCATTTAAAAAAGATGTCATGTATTATCTGGCAGAAGCGAGACTTTCCTATGGGGAATTGGAAAAGGCGAAGGCTATTTATGGAGACATTCTCGAAATTGAAAAAGATCCCCAGGCATTTTATTTGCGGGGGAAAGCATATCTGGTACAAAACGATTTTGAAAATGCTGAAAAGGATTTTCTGCGCGCAGTAGATGGATGTGAGGATTATAATCTGTATATTAATATTTATCAACTGTATGTAGAGAAAAATAAAACCATTGATGGGAATCAATATCTGGAACTGGCGCTTGCAATGACGCCTGGGACAGGAGAAGATTACTATCAGCGTGGAAGAATTTACGATTATCAGAAGAATTATGAGAAAGCCAAGGAAGAATTGATTTCTTCTTTGAAAGCAGAATATGCGGATGCGATGTCTCTCCTCGGAAAAATCTATTTGAAAATGGAAGATGTAACCAGTGCCCGGGGAATGTATCAGGAATATCTGGCGCAGGGTGTAAATAATGCCAGAGCATACAATGGATTGGCAATGTGTGATATTTACGAAGGCAAGTATGATGAGGCTTTGGAAAATATTCAAAAAGGTTTGGCTGAAAATAATGAAGCGGAAAACCAGGGATTGTTGTTTAATGAAATTGTTGCGTATGAATACAAAAGGGAATTTACAACTGCGAAGCAGAAAATGCAGGCGTATTTAAAGGAATATCCGGAAGATGCAGAGGCTTTGCGTGAAAATGAATTTTTGTCCACCAGATAATGTTACGGAGAAACATATATGTATGAAATGGGAGAACAGGTTGAACGGGTAATCCTTGTGGGGGTTCAGACCTATGAGTCTGATGATACCGTTCAATCATTAAAAGAGTTAAAAGAATTGGTAGATACCGCAGGTGGTTATACCATTGGAAATATCATTCAGAGCCGTGAATCCATTCATCCGGGCACCTATTTGGGGAAAGGGAAACTGGAAGAATTAAAAGAATTGATTTATGATCTGGATGCGACTGGAATTGTATGTGATGATGAACTTTCTCCGGCACAGATGAACAATCTGGAAAGAGAACTGGAATGCAAAGTCATGGACCGTACAATGGTCATTCTGGATATTTTTGCGAAAAGAGCAAGGACCAGTGAAGGTAAGATTCAGGTAGAATTGGCACAGTTAAAATACCGTTCCGCCCGTCTGGTAGGGATGCGTGCATCGTTATCAAGACTTGGAGGTGGAATCGGAACGAGAGGTCCGGGAGAAAAGAAACTGGAAATGGATCGTCGTTTGATTCATTCCAGGATCAGCCAGTTAAAGGAACAGTTAGAAGAAGTACAGCGGCACAGGGATTTGATTCGTGTGCAGCGTGAAAAAAACAGAACCAAGGTGGCTGCTATCGTAGGATATACGAATGCAGGAAAATCAACCTTATTAAATACGTTGACAGGTGCCAATGTATTGGAAGAAGACCAGTTGTTTGCTACACTGGACCCGACCACACGCATTTTAGATTTGCCAAACAAACAGCAGATTCTGTTGACGGATACGGTTGGTTTTATTCGTAAATTGCCGCATCATCTGATTGAGGCGTTCAAAAGTACACTGGAAGAAGCTAAATATGCAGATGTGATTTTGCATGTGGTAGATGCTTCCAATCCGCAGCGGGATGAACACATGCATGTGGTGTATGATACCCTTCGTCAGTTGGGCGTATCCGGGAAAAAGGTAATTACATTATTTAATAAACAAGATTTGTGCCTGGATAAAGAACAATTAAGAGATTTTCAGGCAGATCATGTGGCTCATATTTCTGCGAAAAAGGGATATGGTCTGGATCAGTTGAAAGAAATACTGGAACAGGTGCTTGTAGAGGATCAGATTTATATTGAACGGTTGATTGCATACGATAAAGCAGGTGTGATCGCGCAGATTCGCAAGCATGGTCAGTTGGTTGAAGAAGAATATCTGGCGGAAGGAATTGCGATAAAAGCCTATGTTCCGATGGAAATCTATGGATTGATTTGATAAGTATTTAACACTATATATTGTGTGAGAAAAAAATCACAGCACAATATATAGTGTTTTTTATTGACATTATACGGGTAGTTTGGTAGTATAGACGTACACGCCACTTAAGCGGCGAACGGAAAGGTGGGGATAAAATGTTTCGTGTTGTAAAGCGAGATGGAGAAGTAGCAGATTTTCAGATAGATAAAATTAAGAAGGCAATCAAAAAAGCGTTTAAAGCGACAAAAAAGCAGTATAACGATGATATGTTAGATATGTTGAGCCTGAGAGTTACCGCTGATTTTCAGAATGCCATAGAGAAGGAAGAAGTTTCTGTAGAAGCGATTCAGGACAGTGTAGAAAATGTACTGATTCAGTGTGGATATTCCGAAGTTGCAAAAGCATACATATTATATAGAAAACAGAGAGAAAAAGTTCGTAATATGAAGTCCACGATTCTGGACTACAAAGAAATCGTAAACAGCTATGTAAAAGTAGAAGACTGGCGCGTAAAAGAAAATTCTACAGTTACCTATTCTGTCGGTGGTTTGATTTTGAACAACTCTGGTGCGGTTACTGCGAATTACTGGCTGTCCGAATTTTATGACAAAGAAATTGCAGAAGCACACAGAAATGCAGATATTCATATCCACGATCTGTCTATGCTGACAGGATATTGTGCAGGATGGTCTTTGAAACAGCTGATTCGTGAAGGTTTGGGCGGTATAGAAGGAAAAATTACTTCCGCACCTGCAAGACATTTGAGTGTGCTGTGTAATCAGATGGTGAATTTCCTCGGTATCATGCAGAACGAATGGGCCGGTGCGCAGGCATTTTCATCCTTCGATACATATTTAGCACCATTTGTAAAGGTGGATAATCTTTCTTATAAAGAAGTAAAAAAATGTATTGAGGCCTTTGTATACGGAGTCAATACGCCAAGCCGCTGGGGTACACAGGCACCATTTTCCAACATTACTTTAGACTGGACAGTGCCGGACGATCTGGCCGAACTTCCAGCTATCGTAGGTGGAAAAGATATGGATTTCAAATACAAAGACTGTAAAAAAGAAATGGATATGGTCAATAAAGCATTTATTGAAACCATGATCGAAGGGGATGCAAATGGAAGAGGATTCCAGTATCCGATTCCTACCTACTCCATTACTTCTGATTTTGATTGGTCTGATACAGAAAATAACCGTCTGTTATTTGAAATGACATCCAAATATGGAACTCCATATTTCTCAAACTATATCAACAGTGATATGAAACCAAGCGATGTACGAAGCATGTGCTGTCGTCTTCGTCTGGATCTGCGTGAGTTGAGAAAGAAAACAGGTGGTTTCTTCGGTTCCGGAGAAAGCACAGGTTCTGTAGGTGTCGTTACGATCAATATGCCACGTATTGCTTATCTGGCTGATGATGAAAAAGATTTCTACCGCAGACTGGACAACCTGATGGATATTTCTGCTCGTTCCTTACATGTAAAACGAGAAGTTATCAGCAAACTACTGGATGAAGGATTGTATCCATATACAAAGAGATATCTTGGCAACTTCAACAATCATTTTTCTACCATCGGTCTGGTTGGTATGAATGAAGCAGGATTGAATGCAAAATGGATTCAGGCAGATATGTCAGATGAAAGAACACAGAAATTTACAAAAGATGTGTTGAATCACATGAGAGAAAGACTTTCTGATTATCAGGAAGAATATGGTGATCTGTACAACCTGGAAGCAACCCCGGCAGAATCTACAGCATATCGTCTGGCAAAACATGACAGAAAGCGTTATCCGAATATTATCACAGCCGGAAAAGAAGGGGATACGCCATACTATACCAACAGTTCTCATCTGCCAGTAGATTATACATCTGATATTTTTGATGCCCTGGATATTCAGGACGAACTGCAGACGTTGTATACGTCAGGAACGGTATTCCATGCATTCCTTGGTGAAAAATTACCAGACTGGAAGGCTGCTGCAAATCTGGTGCGTAAGATTGCAGAAAACTATCGTCTTCCATATTATACATTGTCTCCGACATATTCCGTATGTAAAGAACATGGATATATCGCAGGAGAACATGATACTTGCCCAACTTGTGGAAAACCTGCAGAAATTTACAGCCGTATCACTGGATATTATCGTCCGATCAAAAACTGGAACGATGGAAAATCACAGGAATACAAGAATCGTACAGTATACCAAATCGTATCTGAACCTGCAGGAAATGTAACAAAAACAGCAGCTTCTATTGAGAAAGTGCAGCAGGAAGTAAAAGAAGAAGTGAAAGTGGAAGCAGTAAAAGAAACACCAGTTACGGCAACAGCAGATGGTGCATATTTGTTTACCACAAGTACTTGTCCAAACTGTAAAATTGCAAAAGAAATGCTGGCAGAGCTGGATGATTTTACTTATGAAGTGGTTGATGCACAGCAAAATCCCGAATTGGCAAAACAACATGGCATCATGCAGGCACCAACATTAGTAATCATTGAAAATGGGCAGACAAAAAAATATGCAAATGCTTCTAACATTCAGAAATTTGTAGAAGAAAATGAATAATAATAAAAAATCATCGGTTCGCAATTGAACCGATGATTTTTTATATTTTTATTTCTGATTTTTTTCAACATTAGCCAATGTCATAGCACGAACTTTCAGTGGCAGACCGAACAGTGTAATGAATCCGGATGCATCATGATGATCGTACATATCACCTGTTGTGAAGGATGCCAGAGATTCGTTGTACAGGCTGTATGGAGATGTTGTTCCAGCTTTGATGATATTGCCTTTGTACAGTTTGAATTTAACTTCTCCAGTAACATATTTCTGTGTGGATGTAACGAAAGCCTGGATTGCTTCACGAAGTGGTGTGAACCATTTTCCTTCGTAAACGATCTGTGCAAACTGGCTGCCCAGTTTTTTCTTTGTTTCCAATGTATCGCGGTCGAGAATCAGTTCTTCCAACTGCTGATGAGCTTCCATCAGGATTGTTCCGCCTGGTGTTTCATATACACCACGGGATTTCATACCAACAACACGGTTTTCTACGATATCGATGATACCGATACCATGTTTTCCACCCAGTGTGTTCAGTTCTGTGATGATTTCGGAAACTTTCATAGCTTTTCCGTTCAGAGTTTTTGGAACACCAGCTTCGAATGTCATAGTTACATATTCACCTTCGTCTGGAGCTTTTTCTGGAGTTGTGCTCATAACCAGAAGATGTTCGTAGTTTGGTTCGTTGGATGGATCTTCCAGTTCCAGACCTTCATGGCTGATGTGCCATAAGTTACGGTCACGGCTGTAGCTGTGGCTCATATCAAATGGAAGGTCGATGCCGTGTGCTTTACAGAATTCGATTTCATCTTCACGGGACTGCATAGTCCAAACATCTGTCATTCTCCAAGGAGCAATGATTTTCAGATCTGGAGCAAGTGCTTTGATGGACAATTCGAAACGAATCTGGTCATTTCCTTTACCTGTAGCACCGTGGCAAACAGCGGAAGCTCCTTCTTTACGAGCGATTTCTACAAGACGTTTTGCAATACCTGGACGAGCCATGGATGTTCCTAACAGATATTTGTGTTCGTATACAGCACCAGCCTGTACACATGGAACGATGTAATCTTCACAGAATTCATCAATGATATCTTCGATATATAATTTGGAAGCACCAGACATAGCAGCTCTCTTATCAAGACCTTCCAGTTCTGCACCCTGTCCGCAGTTGATACAGCAGCAGATTACTTCGTAATCGAAAGTTTCTTTTAACCATGGGATCAGGGCTGTTGTGTCCAGACCACCGGAATACGCTAATACTACTTTTTCTTTCATAATAAATTCCTCCATAATATATGTAGTTTGATATATAATACATGAATTTTTATTCATTTAATATGTTTGTAGATTTATCACAAGGCATAATATACATCAGACAAGGAAAAAAAGCAATAGGAAAATGCAAAAAATATAAAAAAATATTGCATAATATGCAAATAGAATGTATAATTATGCAATCGACCGGAATATAAAGTATATATAAGTAATTATTCAGCAGATAGTGTCCCGCGAGGTGTTTTCAGCCATTTGGGCTGAAAATTCCGAGACATACAAGCAAAAATAATCTGTAATAGGGAATTAGAAAAAGTCTTTACTTTATGAAAGGAAGAGAGTAAAATAAACCAGATAATGCGTTTTGGCAGAAAAAGGAGATTATTATGATTAAAGTAGGAATTATTGGATCAACTGGTTATGCTGGTTCAGAACTGGTAAGATTGTTGACTGCTCATAAAGATGTGGAAATCAAATGGTTTGGATCAAGAAGTTACATTGATCAGAAATATGCATCTATCTATCAGAACTTTTTCGAAATCGTAGATGCAAAATGTATGGATGATAATATGCAGGCACTGGCAGAAGAAGTGGACGTTATTTTCACAGCAACTCCACAGGGACTGTGTGCTTCTTTGGTAAATGAAGAAATCTTGTCAAAAGTTAAAATTATTGATTTAAGTGCAGACTTTCGTATTAAAGATGTAAACGTATACGAAGAATGGTACAAATTAGAACATAAATCCCCTCAGTATATTGAGGAAGCAGTGTATGGACTTTGCGAGATCAACCGCGAAGATGTAAAGAAAGCCCGTCTGGTCGCTAACCCAGGATGTTACACAACCTGTAGTATTCTGACATGCTACCCATTGGTAAAAGAAGGTCTGGTCGATCCAAATACACTGATCATCGATGCAAAATCCGGAACATCCGGTGCAGGACGTGGTGCAAAGGTTGATAATCTGTTCTGTGAAGTCAATGAAAATATGAAAGCATACGGTGTCGCTTCTCACAGACATACACCGGAAATCGAAGAACAGTTAGGATATGCTTGTGGTCAGGAAATTAAATTGAATTTCACACCACATTTGGTTCCAATGAACCGTGGAATCTTGGCGACTGCATATGCGACACTTACAAAACCTGTTACATATGAAGAAGTAAAAGCAGTATATGATAAATATTATAAAGAAGAAAAATTTGTTCGTGTGTTGGAAAAAGATGTTTGTCCACAGACAAAATGGGTAGAAGGAAGCAACTACGTAGATGTAAACTTCAAAATTGACCCAAGAACAAACCGTATCATTATGATGGGTGCCATCGACAACCTGGTAAAAGGTGCGGCAGGACAGGCAGTTCAGAACATGAACCTGATGTTTGGTTTGAAAGAAAGCGAAGGATTGGAATTGATTCCAATGTTCCCATAAGACAGAAAGGGAGGATATTATTATGGAAATGATTACTGGAGGTGTAACTGCAGCAAAAGGATTTCAGGCAGCTGGAGTTGCAGCAGGAATTAAAAAAGCAAATACAAAAGACATGGCTATGGTGTTTAGTGAAAAACCATGCGTGGCAGCAGGTACATTTACAACAAATATTGTAAAGGCAGCACCTGTAAAATGGGATCAGCATATTGTATATGATGAACCATTTGCAAGAGCAATCGTATGCAACAGTGGTGTAGCAAATGCCTGCACAGGAGAAGAAGGACTTCTCTACTGTCGTCAGACAGCGCAGATCGCGGCAAAAGAACTGGATATTCCAGCAGAAAACGTTCTGGTTGCTTCTACTGGTGTAATCGGAAAACAGCTTCCAATGCACTTATTGGAAGAAGGTGTAAAAAAACTGGCTCCAATGCTGGATTCATCTATCGAAGCTGGTGCTATTGCTGCAGAAGCAATCATGACAACCGATACACTGCCAAAAGAAGTGGCAGTTACGATTGAAATCGGCGGAAAAGAAGTAACTATCGGTGGTATGTGCAAAGGTTCTGGTATGATTCATCCAAATATGTGTACCATGCTTGGATTTATCACAACAGACGTTTGTATTTCCAAGAAATTGCTGCAGAAAGCATTGAGCGGTGTCATTCAGGATACCTTTAATATGGTTTCCGTAGACGGAGATACTTCTACAAATGATACTGTACTTCTTCTGGCAAATGGTATGGCAGAAAACAAAGAAATTACAGAAGAACATGAAGAATACAAAGCATTTTACGATGCATTGCTGTATGTATGTACGGTTCTGGCAAAGAAGATTGCTTCTGACGGAGAAGGTGCAACTGCATTGTTTGAAGTGAAAGTAATCAATGCAGAAAGCAAAGAACAGGCAGTAACATTGAGCAAATCTATCGTTACTTCCAGCTTGACAAAAGCTGCTATCTACGGACATGATGCAAACTGGGGACGTATTCTTTGTGCAATGGGTTACTCCGGAACCATGTTCGACCCTGAAAAAGTAGATTTGTACTTTGAAAGTGCAGCAGGAAAATTGCAGATTATTGAAAATGGTGTGGCTACAGATTACAGCGAAGAAGAAGCAACAAAGATTCTTTCTGAAAGTGAAGTAACAGCAATCGCTGATATTAAAATGGGAGATGCTTCTGCAACCGCATGGGGATGCGATCTGACACATGAATATGTAAGCATCAATGCAGACTATCGTTCCTAAGAGAAAGAAAATAATCGGATATATTAAATATGTATATGGTTTGATGAGAATGGAGTAGACAGATGGTGAAAGAAGAATATTTGGAAAAAGCACAGGTGTTGGTGGAAGCGCTGCCATACATTCAGCGTTTTAACAGAAAAATTATCGTTGTAAAATACGGCGGAAGTGCTATGGTGGACGAAGAACTGAAAAGAAAAGTCATTCAGGACGTTGTACTTTTGAAACTGGTTGGATTTAAGCCGATTATCGTTCATGGCGGTGGAAAAGAAATCAGCCGTTGGGTACAGAAAGTTGGTATGGAACCACGTTTTGTTAACGGTCTTCGCGTAACAGATGCAGAAACCATGGAACTGGCTGAAATGGTTCTGAATAAAGTAAACAAAGAACTGGTAAGTCTGGTAGAATCTCTTGGCGTAAAAGCGGTTGGCATCAGCGGAAAAGACGGTCAGCTTCTGACAGTAGAGAAAAAATATTCCAAAGGGGAAGACATTGGGTTTGTTGGAAATATCACAGAAGTAAATCCAAAGATCATTTACGATCTGCTGGAAAAAGATTTCCTTCCAATCGTATGCCCAATTGGTCAGGATCATGAATTCCAGAGCTATAATATCAACGCAGATGATGCTGCATGTGCCATTGCAAAAGCTGTAAAAGCAGAAAAACTGGCATTCCTGACAGACATCGAAGGAGTATATCTGGACCCGAAAGATCCATCTACTCTGTTGTCCAAATTGTTTGTAAAAGAAGCAAGAGAACTGATCAACAATGGAAACGTTGGCGGCGGTATGATTCCAAAACTGCAGAACTGTATCGATGCAATTGAACAGGGGGTTTCCCGCGTACATATTCTGGACGGACGTCTGCCACATTGCCTGCTTTTGGAAATCTTTACAAATAAAGGCATTGGAACCGCCATTTTGAGAAAGGATGCGATGAAAGACTATGATGTGCAGTAAAAATTATATTGATCGTGCAGAAGAAGTAATTCTGCATACTTATAACCGATTTCAGATTGTCCTGGAAAAGGGACAGGGCGTTCGCCTTTATGACGTAGAAGGAAAAGAATATCTGGACTTTGGAGCTGGTATTGCGGTATTTGCATTGGGATACAACCATCCGGAATATAGCCAGGCACTGAAAGACCAGATCGACAAAGTAATTCATACATCAAACCTGTATTACAATGTTCCTATGATGGAGGCTGCTGAAAAACTGGTGAAAGCGTCCGGACTTTCCAAAGTATTCTTCACAAACAGCGGTACAGAAGCCATCGAAGGTGCAATTAAAGTTGCAAGAAAATACGCATATTTGAAAGATGGATGTACAGATCATGAAATCATTGCCATGAACCATTCCTTCCATGGAAGAAGCCTTGGCGCATTATCCGTTACAGGAAATACCCATTATCAGGAACCATTCAAACCATTGATCGGCGGTATCAAATTTGCAGACTTCAATGATCTGGAAAGTGTAAAAGCACAGATTACAGATAAAACATGTGCGATTATCATGGAAACCGTTCAGGGTGAAGGCGGTATTTATCCTGCAGAACCTGAATTCCTCGAAGGCGTTCGTGCATTGTGTGATGAACACGATATTCTTCTTATTCTGGATGAAATTCAGTGCGGTATGGGAAGAACAGGTTCTATGTTTGCCTGTCAGTCCTATGGCGTACAGCCAGATGTTATGACTTGTGCGAAAGCATTGGGATGTGGTGTTCCTGTAGGCGCATTTGTGTTAAATGAAAAAACAGCAAAAGCATCATTGGTTCCTGGAGATCACGGAACAACTTACGGCGGCAATCCATTTGCATGTGCAGCAGTAAGCAAAGTATTTGATCTGTTTGAATCTGAACATATTCTGGAACATGTACAGCAGATTACTCCATATTTTGAGGAAAAACTCAATGCGCTTGTGGATAAATATGATTTTATTACAGCAAGACGTGGAAAAGGTCTGATGCAGGGACTGGTATTGGAAGGAAAACCAGTAGGAGAAGTGGTAACAAAAGCCATTGAAAATGGTCTGATCGTTATTTCTGCAGGCGGAAATGTGCTCCGTATGGTTCCACCACTTGTCATCACAGAATCTGATATCGATGAAATGATTGAAAAACTGGAAAAATCATTTTAAAAAATTTTATGGCATCTGTCGTATAAAGAAGGATGGATTGCACATACTATCCAGGAAATACAAAAAAGGAGGTATTTGCAATGCCATCATTAAGATGTACAGCAGTCAAATGTGTTTATAACAAAGACCAGCTTTGTTCCAAAGGTGATATTCAGGTAGGCGGCGCTCACGCATGTAAAAGCGGGGAAACCGCATGTGAAAGTTTCCGTGAACGTACTGGCGCTACCAACAGTACAGGTACAGGGTCTGAAACTATCAAAGTAGGATGTTCTGCTTGCTCTTGTAATTATAACCAGAATAAAGTCTGTCATGCAGGTGCGGTAGACATTCATGGTGCAGAAGCCTGTACAAGCCATGAAACCTGTTGTGGAACATTTAAGCCAAAAAAATAAAGAGAAAATGTTGAAAGAGTAAATAGATATTTGCTAGAATGTATGCTTACATGAAGTTGTGTAAGCATGCATTTTCTCTTTTGATGGAATCGGCTGGAAAGTTCAGTACCGTGTTGGATGAAAATATATAAAATGGAAAGAAATCATCCAATGATTTGGAGAAAAATAGTGCTTTTCATATGGAATTAATACAATTACATATAAAATTGGATGAGGAAGATAGTATTTATGATATTTCGCCCAAAGTGTTGGATGAATTTTATATTATGTAAGAAAAATAATCCAAAAGGTAGAAGGGTGAATGAAATTAAAAAGTAATTGCATTTGAAAAAAATACTTGACATTGTATATACAGAGTGGTATTCTATACAAGTGTGAAAAACAAAGTAGAGTATCCGCTCTCACCTTAGCACAAATGCGTGACTATGGTTTATAAGAATCAATAAGAAACGTCTTATGGTATTTTTGCGGATAGTCTGTCTATCTGCTTTTTTTATGTTTGAAAGCTGATGGGTTTCAAACAGCAACACGCTTTGTTTAATCAAAATGTGCAGGAAGTCCTGCGAGCTGCAAGAATAGCAAGTTGTGGTAACTATTCGGGGATATGAGTAGTTACAGTTTTTAATGATGGAGGTGTACTACTATTAGCGAATTAATGATTAACGAGCAGATCAGAGACAGAGAAGTGCGTCTGATCGGCGAAAATGGTGAACAGTTGGGAATTATGTCTGCAAAGGATGCATATAAACGTGCACAGGAAGCAGGTCTGGATCTGGTTAAAATTGCCCCTACAGCGAAACCGCCTGTATGCAAGATTATCGATTATGGAAAATATCGTTATGAAATGGCCAGAAAAGAAAAAGAAGCCAAGAAAAAACAGAAAACCATTGAGGTAAAAGAAGTTCGTTTATCTCCAAATATCGATACCAATGACTTGAATACAAAGGCAATCGCAGCCAGAAAATTTATCACAAAAGGAGACAAAGTAAAAGTAACACTTCGTTTCCGTGGTAGAGAAATGGCTCATATGCAGAGCAGCAAATACATTTTGGATGAATTTGCAGAAAAGCTTTCTGATGTTGCGGTGGTTGAAAAAGCACCAAAAGTAGAAGGCAGAAGTATGACAATGTTTTTAGCTGAAAAACGCTAAGATCAAATTTAGTATAATATAAGGTTTGGATGAATATCGGAAGAACCTTTACAGCAGAATCAAGGAGGAACATAAAATGCCAAAAATTAAAACAAGCAGAGCAGCTGCTAAACGTTTCAAAACTACAGGTACAGGTAAAATCGTAAGAAATAAAGCTTATAAAAGCCATATCTTAACAAAAAAATCTCAGAAAAGAAAAAGAAATCTGAGAAAAGCAACAGTACTGGATCAGACAAATGTTAAGAACATGAAAAAAATCTTACCATACATGTAAGATTGGTTTGAAGGAGGAAATAAGACATGGCAAGAATTAAAGGTGGATTAAACGCTAAAAAAAGACATAATAGAGTTCTGAAACTGGCTAAAGGTTACAGAGGAGCAAGATCTAAACAGTACAGAGTTGCAAAACAGTCCGTTATGCGTGCTCTGACAAGCTCTTACGCTGGTAGAAAAGAAAGAAAACGTCAGTTCAGACAGCTGTGGATCGCTCGTATCAACGCAGCAGCAAGAATCAACGGATTATCTTACAGCAAATTTATGTATGGTCTGAAATTAGCTGGTGTAGAACTGAACAGAAAAGTTCTGGCTGATATGGCTATCAACGATGCAGAAGGTTTTGCAACATTAGCAGAACTGGCAAAAAGCAAACTGGCTTAATTAGTTTGATTGTAAACCCCGTAATTTGATTACGGGGTTTTTTGCACTGCAAAAGAAAGTTCATAGAGTCAAAGGAATCTGCTTTAAAAGATTCTAAGTGTTAACATAGGAGACAGGTATGAATTTATTTGATTATATGAAAGAAAAATCCATGGAAAATGAATCGCCTTTGGCTTCCAGAATGCGTCCTAACTCTCTGGACGAGGTGGTGGGTCAGGAACATATCATTGGAAAAGATAAGTTGTTGTACCGTGCAATTAAAGCGGACAAATTAGGTTCGGTAATTTTCTATGGACCTCCGGGAACAGGAAAAACAACGCTGGCAAAAGTCATTGCGCAGACAACAAGTGCTTATTTTACTCAACTGAACGCGACCACTGCCGGGAAAAAAGACATGGAAGAAGTGGTAAAAGAAGCACAGCAGCGCAGAGGAATGTATGGAACAAAGACCATTTTATTTGTAGACGAAATCCATCGCTTTAACAAAGGTCAGCAGGATTACCTGTTGCCATTTGTAGAAGACGGAACTTTGGTTTTGATTGGGGCTACGACTGAAAATCCATATTTTGAAGTAAATGGAGCTTTGATTTCCAGATCCATTATTTTTGAGTTGAAATCTCTGGAAAAAGAAGATATTCGCAAATTACTGGTACGTGCGGTTACGGACCCGGTGAAAGGGCTGGGAAGCTATGATGTAGAGCTTCACGAAGACGCGCTGGAGTTTCTGGCAGATATTTCTGGTGGGGATGCGAGAGCTGCACTGAATGCGATTGAACTTGGTGTTTTGACTACGGACAGAAGTCTGGACGGAAAAATTCATATTGATCTGGAAACAGCATCGGAATGTATTCAAAAAAGGGTTGTTCGTTATGATAAAACGGGAGACCAGCATTACGACACGATTTCTGCATTTATTAAAAGTATGCGTGGCTCTGACCCGGATGCGGCTATTTTTTATTTGGCGAAAATGTTGTATGCAGGGGAAGATATCAAATTTATTTCCAGAAGAATTATGATCTGTGCGGCTGAAGATGTGGGGATGGCGGATCCACAGGCATTGGTGGTAGCAACGTCTGCGGCGCAGGCAGTAGAACGGATTGGAATGCCGGAGGCACAGATTATTCTGGCTGAGGCAGTCAATTATATTGCGACAGCACCAAAAAGCAATGCTTCCTGCAATTCTGTATTTGCTGCAATGGAAGCTGTCAGAAGGAAGAAAACAACCGTGCCGCCGCATCTGCAGGATGCACATTACAAAGGTTCTGCAAAGCTGGGACACGGTATTGGCTATAAATATGCGCATGATTATCCGGAACATTATGTGAAGCAGCAGTATTTGCCAACGGAGCTGGAAGGAGAAAGATTCTATTATCCGACAGAGATTGGATATGAAAAACAGGCAGGAGAAAGAATCCACAGACTGCGAAACAGAGAAGAATGATAAAGTGATATATCAAAAAGTCAGCACCTTGCGTTTAAAGCAGGCTGCTGACTTTTTTGTTACATAAATAAATATTACAAAAATCAGGATAATGTTTCCATTAAATAGGCATAGATTTCCTGACTCTTTTTGGACCAGTGACTGCAGAAGGTCTTAGCGATTTCTTCCGTAGGAACGGTAAGTTCCAGATTGATCAGAGGACTTTTTCGTTCCATAACTTTACACTGCACGACATATTCCTGGTCAGGTGTTCGATAATATTCTGCTACCACAGAATTTTCATTTCGCATTTCATGTCCATTTTCTTTTAGATACGAGTTTACTTCCAGACGAATTTGGTCAGACACATTTTTCTCAAAAAAGGAAAGCGTGGTCAAACCGTCTTCAGTTAATTGATAACAAATACTGGAACCTTGTTTTTTTTTCTTTTAATAACTTACTTTCCAGAAGGTCGTTGATTGTTTCCTGAATATGGAAATAGGTAGTATATCCATGATCCAGAAAGAAATTGGTAATCTGGCTGTTGCTCAGCGGAAAATTGACTTTTTCCACCATGTACAAAATAATAATTTTATAAAGTGTAGAAGATTTTTCAATCATAAGGTATCCTCCTTCACATACTTGCCTTGCCAGGTATTACGTTCCTTCATGCAATGATGAAGTTCATTCAATACGGTTCGTTTGGCGCTGCTCCAGAGTGGAGAAATCAGCAGGTCCTTCGGTCCGTCTCCGGTAACCCGATGTACTACAATATCCGGTGACAAATGTTCCAGACAGGAGATGACCAAATCGAGGTATTCGTCCTGGGTTAAGGTTTGGAATTTGCCCGCCAGATAATCATCCGCCAAATCTGTATTTTTCAATACATGCAAAAGCTGCATTTTGATTCCGTCTATCGGCATGGTATTCAGATATTGAATCGTTTCCAGAACATCCGAAGCGGATTCGCCAGGAAGTCCAAGAATTGTATGAACAATAATCGTGAGTTTTCTCTGATGAAGTTCTTTTACTGCGGTTTCAAAGCAACGCAGTGGATAGCCCCGTCGAATATAGATGGCAGTGGACTCGTGAATGGTCTGCAATCCCAGCTCAACCCAGACTGGTTTGATTTCGTTCAGTTCGGATAATAAATCCAAAACATCCTGTCCAAGGCAATCCGGTCTTGTCCCAATGCTTAACGCTACAATATCCGGATGATCGATAGCTTCTGTAAAGATTTTTCTCAGATAATCTACCGGCGCATAGGTATTCGTGTAGGCTTGAAAATAAGCAATAAACTTTGCGACAGGACGTTTTTTACAAATCATAGCTTTTTGCTGTTCGATTTGATTGAAAATCGTCTCACAAGCGTCTGCAGCAAAATCTCCGGAACCACCGGCGCTGCAGAAAATACACCCGCGTGTCCCCAGTTTGCCATCGCGGTTTGGACATGACATTCCACCGTTTAATGTTACTTTATATACTTTTTCTCCAAAACACTCTTTTAACATATAGTCCAGAGAGTGGTATGGTTTTTCGGCCCATTTCATATAAATACATCCTTTTTTACTATTTTATAAAGTATAGCATTGGTAAAAAATCTTTGCAAGGTACGAATAGGACTACTTTCGTTAGAATGCATAAAAATATAGCAGTCATTGTCGAATTAATGATATAATGTATAAAAATGTGCTTATCTTATTTTATGTGTAAGATTTGCGGAAATGAGGATGGAAATGAAAAAGTGTACAAAATGCGGAAAAACATATGAAGACTCTGAATTTTTCTGCGAAGAATGTGGAGGGGAATTAGTCGCTGTTCCGAAACAGAGCGAAAAGAAAAGCCCATTGCCGGTGATCATAGGGTGCGGTGCTGCTGTAGTCTTGCTGATTGTTGTTACTGTTGTTGGCGTTGGTCTTATAAAAGGAAAGTCAAGTAAAACAGAGCAGGAATCCATGACAGTTGTGCAGAATGAACAGGAAGAAAATCAGGATTCCAGTGTTCAGGAGGAAGTAGAATCTTTTGAAATGGTGGATGAAGACGCAGTGACGGAGGAAGTGCAGGCGACAGAAAAACCAGAGCCAACTCAGCAGGCTACGCCAGAACCTACCCAACAGGCTACACCGGAACCTACTCCGGAAGAAACGAAAGAAGAAATGATATATCAGACATGTTTCGTTGTAAACTGCAAGGAAAGCATTACGCTTCGTTCGGCACCAAGTACAAAAGCATCGGAGATTTGCCAGATTCCGTTAGGGGCGCCGGTATCATACGTAGAAACTGCAGAAAATGGATTTTACAAGATTATTTACAATGGAAAAACAGGTTATGGTCTCGCTTCCTATCTGAATTTTGATGATGGAGAAGAAAATGCAATCTTTATGCAGGTTGTCAACTGTAAAGAAAGTATTACATTGCGAAAAGTGCCAAGTACCAGTGCGGATGAATTTTGCCAGATTCCTTTGGGCGCAGTCGTACAATTTCTGGGATCTGCAGAAAATGGATTTTATTACGTAGAGTATAACGGATATGATGGGTATGCGCTTTCCAGCTACCTGACAGAATGGTAAGCCGAAAGAAAGCCCTTCTGATAGGGAGTTTTGTGGTTGGTATTACAGCTTTGGTTTGTGGCACCATTGTCTTTCATACTTGGAAAGAAACACAGGAGACGTTTCGGTCGGAGATGACGGAAGAAGCGAAACAAGATGTAGAAGATAATCCGATAGTAACAGAAGAACCTGTGGCAACAGAAGAAGTAACAGATACGGAAATGATTGCCCAAGATACACAAATGCAGCCAGAACCCACGAGTATTGCAAGGAATGAGGATGAATTGATGATTTTGCAGCAGCCGGAATGTTATACTTATAAACAGATGGAAGAAGATTTATTCTTATTGCCGGAAATTTATGGTGAGATCGTACAGGTGGATTCGCTGGGAGAAACGGTAGATGGGCGGCAGATGTATCACGTAACCATAGGAAATGCAGAAGCGGAGAAGAAAATTTTTATCAATGCCGGAATTCATGCCAGAGAATATATCACCAGTCACTTGGTGATGCATCAGGTGGTTTCTTTTTTGGGACATGTGAAAGCGGGAGATTCCTATCAGGGGTATACGTATCAGCAGCTTTTGGAACAGGTGCAGATTCATGTGGTTCCTATGGTAAATCCAGATGGTATCTCCATCAGTCAGTTGGGAATGGATGGGATTCAAAAAGAAGAAGTAAAACAGAAAATTCAAAAAATCGCATCTTTGGATGGTACAGCTGCGGAAGGCAATTATCTGGTGCGCTGGAAAGCCAATGCAAATGGGGTGGATTTGAATCGAAATTTTGATGCGCTGTGGTCTCAGTACCAGGGAACCGGGCACCCTTCTACGGATAAATATAAAGGAGAAGCAGTTGGTTGTGAAGTGGAATCTGCAGCGATGATTGCTCTGACAGAAAAAGAACAATTTGATCGAACCATCAGTTATCATTCGCAGGGAAGTGTGATTTACTGGTATTTTGCACAGGAAGGTACGCTATATGAAGAAACACTTCGCTTTGGAGAACGCATTTCCAATCTGACGGGTTATCCACTGGATGCAAATTATCAATATCTGGATCCCGCAGGATATAAGGATTGGGCGATTTGTGGCATGGAGATTCCGAGTCTGACCATTGAAGTTGGATGGGATACGTCGCCGGTACCTTTTAGCCAGTACGAAGATATTTGGTCAAGAAATCAATATGTATGGGAAGAAACATTGTTGGACATAATGTAAGTGAGGTGAGAGACATGAAATATGTATTGGATACGCATACACATACATTGGTAAGTGGACATGCGTACTCGACCATCCGGGAAATGGCGAAAGCCGCATCGGAAATGGGGCTGGAACTTCTGGGAATTACAGAACATGCGCCGGAGATGCCAGGCAGCTGCAATTGGATTTATTTTTCCAATCTGAAAGTGGTGCCGAGAGAATATTACGGCGTGAAGCTGCTGATGGGATGTGAATTGAATATTATGGATTTTGAGGGAACGATCGATCTGCCGGAACGTATTTTGAAGCAGATGGACATTGTAATTGCCAGCATGCACACGCCATGTATGAAACGCGGAACGAAAGAAGATTACACAAATGCTTATTTGAAAGTGATGCAAAATCCATACGTTAATATCATCGGACATCCGGATGACGGCCGTTTTCCGGTGGATTACGAAGTTCTTGTACAAGGTGCAAAAGAATATGGAAAAATTCTGGAATTGAACAATCATTCTCTGGATCCGAAGGCTTCCCGTGTTGGTGGAAGGGAAAATGATATGGAAATGCTGAAATATTGTAAGAAATATCAGGTTCCAATCGTCGTAGGAAGCGATGCGCATGTGGATGTGTTAGTTGGAAACCATAAAAATGCATACGACTTATTGAAAGAATGCGATTTTCCAGAAGAATTGGTTCTTAATATAGATGTAAGAAAGTTGAAAAAATATTTAAATTGTTAAAAAATAAATAAAGTGCTTGTTTTTTTGATGTGATGTGTTAAAATTGTAAAGTGAGTGAGACGTAAAGTCTTAAATAGCGGGTGTAAGAAGGAGACAATAATGAGTAAAAAAATACATACAGAGGCAGTCGATCATTTGTTTGAGGCAATCCTGTGTTTGCAGAGCAAAGAAGAATGTTATACTTTTTTTGAAGATGTTTGCACAATCAATGAGTTACTGTCCCTGTCTCAAAGATTTGAAGTAGCTCGTATGCTGAGAAAGAAAAATACATATTTGGAAATCTCAGAAAAAACGGGTGCTTCTACAGCTACAATCAGTCGCGTGAACAGATCATTAATCTACGGAAATGATGGATACGAACTTGTATTCAATCGTTTAGAGAAAAATGAAGAATAAAAAAGTGTTGCCAATTCGGCAACACTTTTTTATTCTTTACTTTTTGTTTTGTGGAAACTGATCAATAAGTGTTTCAATAATTTGTTTTTTTACATATACATCAAAACTTAACAGGCAGATAAAAGAAAAGGTCTGCAAAAAGTTTTGATCGTCTTCCGCATTTGGAAATATTTCCTGGGAAATCTGATATTTCTGTTTGATATCTTCTTTCATAATATCAATCTGATCTTTCTCCAGTAAAAACACTTCATTATAAATATCTTCCAGTGAAAGGGATTCATTTCCTGAAAAATACTTGTCAGTAATCGGATTGAGAAGTTTTTGAATATCTGTAATAGAAATCAAATTTTTAAAATAATAAATAAAAATAAGAACCAACAGATGTTCTTTGGAATATTTTTTCTTAATCGGCGGCGGCAGCAAATCATTCTTTGCGTAATTATTGATCATGGTCTTCGTCAGAATCTTGTCACTGTCATAACGCTTGGAGGATTCCAGCTGAGAGTCCATGAAAGTTGTCACCTGATCCATATACAAAGGAATGTTAGGGATGTCTGTCGGTTTGATATAATCAATTCTGGAAATACTTTCCAGAATACTATCCAGCATATTATTGATATCGATTGTCATATTATCACCTCGCTAAGCCTATTATATAGTTTTCATAACCATTTGTAAATCATTTTTGAATTGTAAATTATTCCGTACACGAGGGGCGTATTGTCGTTGACTTGAACAAACACCCATGCTATTATGAACATACGTACGAAAAATTTCAGGAGGATACTATGAATAAATATGTTAGTTTGAATCCCATGCAGCAGGAAGCTGTTTACCATACAGAAGGACCTGTACTGATTCTGGCAGGAGCAGGTTCAGGAAAAACTCGTGTGCTGACACATCGTATAGCTTATTTAATAGAAGAAAAAGGTGTCAATCCATGGAATATCATGGCGATTACCTTTACGAATAAAGCAGCACAGGAGATGAGAGAACGAGTAGATAATATCGTAGGATTTGGCTCAGAAAGCATCTGGGTCAGCACCTTTCATTCCAGTTGTGTCCGCATATTGCGCCGTTACATTGACCGCTTGGGATATGATAATAATTTTACGATTTATGATACCGATGATCAAAAGACAGTGATCAAAGAAGTTTGCAAAAAACTGGATCTGGATACAAAAATGTATAAAGAGCGTTCTTTGATGGCAGCAATCTCATCTGCCAAAGACGAATTGGTTTCTCCGGAAGAATTCCGTTTGAATGCGTTTGGTGATTTTAATAAGCAAAATATTGCGCGTGTTTATGATGCGTACCAAAAACAGCTGCGTCAGAACAATGCATTGGATTTTGATGATTTGATCGTAAAAACAGTGGAGTTGTTTCAGAATTGTCCGGATGTATTGGAATCCTACCAGGAACGTTTCCGTTATATTATGGTGGATGAGTACCAGGATACCAACACAGCGCAGTTTAAGTTTGTAAGCCTTCTGGCATCCAAATATAAAAATCTGTGTGTTGTGGGTGATGATGACCAGTCTATTTACAAATTCCGTGGTGCGAATATTGGAAATATTCTGGGATATGAAAAAGTATTTCCAGAAGCAAAAGTAATCAAACTGGAACAAAACTATCGTTCTACCCAGAATATTTTGAATGCTGCTAACCAAGTCATCAAAAACAACCTGGGAAGAAAAGACAAGACACTGTGGACTGCCAATGAAAAAGGAGCACCTTTGCATTTCAGACAGTTCCAGAATGGATTTGAAGAGGCAGAATATATTGCCGGAGATATTTCTGGAAAAGTTCGCAAAGGGGATGCAGAATACAAAGATTGTGCGATTTTGTACCGAACCAATGCGCAGTCCCGTTTGTTTGAAGAAAAATTCCTGATGGCAAATATTCCATATAAAATCGTAGGCGGCGTAAACTTCTATGCAAGAAAAGAAATCAAGGATTTGCTTGCGTATTTGAAAACGGTAGACAACGCCAGAGATGATCTTGCAGTGCGTAGAATCATCAACGTACCAAAACGTGGGATTGGCGCTGCTTCGTTGAGTAAGGTGCAGGATTATGCGGATGATATGGGCATCAGTTTTTATGATGCACTTCGCCAGGCGGATGAGATTTCTACGCTGGGCAGAGGCGCTGTCAAAATCAGACCGTTTGTAGAGTTTATTCAAAAATTCCGAAGCCAGGTGGAATACCTGTCCGTGGACGAGTTGCTGGAAAAAATTATCGAAGAAATCGGTTATGTGGCAGAACTGCAGGCGGAAAATACAGATGAATCCAAAGCAAGAATCGAAAACATCGACGAATTGATTTCCAAAGCGGTTTCCTACGAAAAAGAAAATGAAAATCCATCACTGAGCGGATTTTTGGAAGAAGTCGCACTGGTTGCCGATATCGATTCGGTGGATGACAGTGATAACAAGGTATTGCTGATGACCCTGCACAGTGCCAAAGGTCTGGAATTCCCAAATGTCTATCTGGCAGGTATGGAAGATGGCATTTTCCCAAGTTATATGACTATCGTTGCGGACGATCCGACAGAGATTGAAGAAGAAAGACGTCTTTGCTACGTTGGAATCACACGTGCCATGAAAGATTTGACATTGACTGCAGCACAGCAGCGTATGATTCGCGGGGAAACCCAATATAATAAAGTATCCCGATTTATCAGAGAAATTCCAAGAGAGCTGGTAGAGCTGGGACGTGAGATCAAAGAACGCAAAATCACAAAGATGCCGGAAGTCAACAACACATATGCCAAAATGCGTCAGACCTATCAGGCAAATACCTTCAAACCAAAACAGTTTGAAGTGAAAAAAGCAGACGGCTTGGCGTATACTGTAGGCGATACGGTAAAACATATCAAATTCGGTACCGGTGTGGTGCAGTCTATCGTGGACGGCGGCAAAGATTATGAAGTTACGGTCGATTTCGATAAAGTGGGAATTAAGAAAATGTTTGCATCCTTTGCAAAATTGAAAAAAGTTTGATGGTAACTGAAAATGTTTGGCGAAGCGTTGTAATTTCCTATGGAAATTCACGCTTGGCTGAATAATTATGAAAATTCAGAAGATTTCCATAAAATGTAAAGAGAATTTACTTTTTTGGTGGTAAACTTTTGAAATCGGTGGTATAATAACTGTAGTTTTAAGAGAGGACGGTGTTCAAGATGAATAAAATCGATGAATTATTAGCATTACTGCAGAAAAAAGAAAAAGAAGATGAAAAATGCAAAACAACACTGTTATGGATTTTGGCAGTTATTGGTGCAGTTGCAGCAGTAGCAGCGATTGCATATGCAGTATATCGTTTCTTCACACCGGATTATCTGGAAGATTTCGAAGATGATTTTGACGATGATTTCGATGATTACTTCGAAGACGAAGATGAAAAATAGGAGAAACAAAAGGTATTTCTGAAAAGGTGCAGTGGGGAAAGAAAGTAAAGCTTCGGATTGGGTTCCGGAGCTTTCTTACTATACAAAGGAAATATCTTTATAGGAAACGGACATTTTACGGGAACTTCTGAGTGAGAATCTCGTTGTGAAAATCTTTCGTGCTTTACATTCGGGAGTGATTTTGGTAAAACTATATAGGACACCGAGGGCAAAAAAACGTAGATTTCATGTTCGTATGAAAAATAATTTTGGAATTCATAAAAATGAGAATGTAGACCAAGCTGGGTGGAATCTGAATATTTTTAGAATTTAAGGAGCACAAGGTGCGGAAAAATTCATGTAGTATATTGATAAAAAACATAAAGAGAGGTTATGCAAGTGAAAAAAGGCGAAATCTATGAAGGAATCATTGAGCAAGTAGATTTTCCCAATAAAGGAAAAGTGAAAATCGATGGGCAGGACGTAATCGTAAAAAACGGAATGCCGGGTCAGAAGATTCGATTTGTAATAAATAAAAAACGCGGCGGACGTGCCGAAGGACGTTTGTTGGAAGTTCTGGAAAAGTCTCCATTGGAAACCAGAGAGCCAGTATGTTCTATTTTCCCGGAATGCGGCGGCTGTATGTATCAGACCATGAGTTACGAAGCCCAGCTGCAGATGAAAAAAGAACAAATCAAAAAATTGCTGGATCAGGCAATCAAAAATGGCGGTCAGGTCGATGAAAACGGCAATCCGGATTATGTATTCGAAGGAATCAAAGGAAGTCCATTGGAATTTGCTTATCGCAACAAGATGGAATTTTCTTTTGGGGATGCGTACAAAGATGGTCCTCTTACATTAGGACTTCATAAAAAGGGAAGTACGTATGACGTGCTGAACGCAGGAGACTGCAAACTGGTGCATGAAGATTTAAATAAAATCTTAAACTGTGTATTGGAATATTGCCATGAACAGGGATTCACATATTATCACAAAATGCAGCATACCGGATATCTGAGACATTTGCTGCTTCGCCGCGGCAATACAACGGGTGAGATTTTGGTAAATCTGGTTACGACTTCCCAGTTAGAACCAGATTTGACAGAACTGAAAAATCGTTTGCTGGCATTGCATCTGGAAGGAACAATCGTAGGATTTCTTCATATAATAAATGATTCTCTGGCAGATATGGTACAGAGTGACGAAACCAGACTTTTATATGGAAAAGATTATTTTTATGAAGAAATTCTGGGACTCAAATTTAAAATCACTCCATTTTCTTTCTTCCAGCCAAACTCCCTGGCGGCAGCAGTTTTGTATCAGACCGCGAGAGATTATATTGGCGACACCAAAGATATGACCGTCTTTGACCTGTACAGCGGAACCGGAACGATTTCTCAGATTCTGGCTTCTGTAGCAAAGAAAGTCATTGGTGTGGAAATCGTAGAAGAAGCCGTTGTTGCGGCAAGAGAAAATGCAAAACGAAATGGAATCGAAAACTGCGAATTCATCGCAGGAGATGTGTTGAAAGTGATCGATGAAATTCAGGAAAAACCAGATTTCATCGTACTTGACCCTCCAAGAGATGGCATTCATCCAAAGGCATTGCCAAAGATTATTCAGTATGGCGTGGATCAGCTGGTGTATATTTCCTGTAAACCAACCAGCTTGGCGAGAGATTTGGAAGTGTTCCTGGCGAATGGGTATAAGGTGGAGAAGGCGGTTTGTGTGGATCAGTTTGTGCATACGGTGCATGTTGAGACTGTGTGTTTGTTGAGCAACCGAAAATCTAAGCCCGATTCTTACGTAGACTTAAGCATCAATATGGAAGATTACCATAGAATTAAGAACGAAGAAAAATAAAACATAATAAACCGAACTTACAGAAGAACTGTTAACACGATGAAGTGTTGGCAGTTCTTTTTTTGCGCGAGTAATGAGGAAAGTGCCGTGCTTGCACGGGCATTTGACGAGTACCGCGTCAGTCTTGGAACTTGTTTCCAAGACGTGTGTAAGGGAGGTGATGCCGTTGGGCTGATAACACAAATTCTCGGATGATTCTGCATCCGATACAAGGTCTGGAACTCTAATCTAAAATAAGGCAAATCTAAGGAGACAATATTATGGCATTTAAGAAATTTAGAAAAATGAAAGTGTACGAATCAAGTGGATACAACTATAAAAGCACACCATCCATCATTCTGAAAGGGGATTGGTTGAAAGAAACCGGTTTTGATATTGGTGGTTTGATTCAGGTGGAATGTGAGAATGGGAAACTGATTATCACTCCAAGAGAGCCGGAAGTGGTGGAATATCATACTCCATGTGGTCAATGTATGTTGGTGGCAGAAGATTGTAAATGTTATGGCAAGAAAGGGAGAAAGTAATTATGGCAAAAATCATCGTATTAGGTGCCATGAAAGGTGGAGTCGGCAAGTCCGTCTCCACTTACAATCTGGCATATTCATTGAAGAAATTAGGACAGAATGTTTTGGTGGTAGATTTTGATAGTTCGGCAAATATTACCAGATGTGTGATTGAGGATATTAAGACAGTTGAAACCAGTATTGGTGATTTGATGATGAATCAGATGGACGAAGAAGAACAGCCAAATCCGGCAGAGTACATTATTAACAGAAATGGAGTTGACTTTATACCATCATCAAAGGTGCTGTCTGCGGTAGATGCGAAATTGAGATTGGAAATGGGAGCAGAGAGGATTCTGGCATGTATTTTGGAACCATTCAGAGAAGCATACGATTATATTCTGATTGACACATGCCCTTCATTGAATACCTTAAATATCAATGCACTTTCCGCTGCGGATGAAGTGATTATTGTGGCAGATACGCAGTTCTGGGCAATGACTGGATTGGAAGATTTTCTTTTGACCGTAAAGAAGATTAAGAACCGTGTTAATTCCAAATTGGAAGTGTCCGGAATATTGCTGACCATGTGTGAGGAGAGAACCAATCTTTGTAAAGTTATTACGGATGAAGTGGAAGAAACATTTAATGGAAAACTCCGAATTTTTAGCAGTAAGATACCAAGAACCATAAAGGTTGGTGAATCTGTATATTATGGAGAACCGCTGTTAGAGTATGCACCGAGAACAAAGGCTTGCAGAATGTATCAGAATTTAGCAAAGGAGTTGATTGCAGATGAAGGCTAATGCGCCCAAAAGAAAAGTATTCCAAGATGCTGTAGATTTAATTAGTCCGGAAACAGTGGTCGCAGTTACTAATGGACATACAATGATTCCGGCAGAAAAAATTGTACCTTTTCATAATCATCCATTCCGTCTGTATGAGGGAAAATGCCTTGATGACATGGTGGAAAGTATCAAGGAGCATGGGATTCTCATTCCGGTAATTGTACAGAAAAAAGAAGATGTGTATGAAATGCTTTCCGGTCACAATAGATGGATTTCCGCTAAGATTGCTGGCATCACGGAAATTCCGGCAATCATCAAAGAGAATCTGACGGAAAGAGAAGCATATGTGTATGTGATAGAAACCAACATGTTGCAGAGGTCGTTTGATGACCTTGCAAAACTGTTGCCGGGAGATCCAACAATAGAGTTCAACTTAGATAATAGAGTTAAGTTGGAGTATTATCAGTTGGCAAAAACTTTTGAGGGTGCAATAGAGTTGGAAGACCAGGCTGGCTCATGGGCTCCTACAAATCCTAAAAAAGCAGGTGCCAAGAAGGAAAAAATGAGTCCGCTGGAAGAAATAATACAGCGTATCAATGAAGAGTTTATGGGCGAGTTCACAGATGCAGATAGAGTTATTGTAGAGACACTGTACAATAAGATGAAAGCTGATGCGAATGTGAAAAAGGCTGCACAAACAACAGACCGTCAAGTATATGACAGAAGTGTATTTCCGGGAATCTTTGACGAAACAGCGATGACTGCCTATGCAGAAAACACTGAAGCATATAGACAGTTATTCTTAGATGCCAAGAAGTATCATGCAGTACAAGCAGCATTGGCTGATAAATTATATAGAGAGTTACATTCATAAAGCATAGCGGCTTTTGGAGTATGAACCAAGAGCCGCTATATTTTTAATCTTTTTTATAAAATCCGGTTTCATATCCATCCCCACGAAAGCAAAGACAGGAAATACCACAGATACAACCGTTTACAATGACTGGTATAAAGCTGTGTACATGCCTGTTACAGCAGAAGAGGATGAAGGAGGCGTGGCATAATGAGTATGATTAAGCAGATTGAGATTGATGGTAAGCAGGTATCCTTTAAGGCATCTGCCGCTATTCCGAGAATTTACCGCATGAAGTTCCAGAGAGATATTTACAAGGACCTGAAAGCTTTGGAGAAATCCATTGGTGAGGGTAGTGAAGAAAGTTCCAATTTGGATATGTTCTCTTTGGAAATGTTTGAAAATATCGCATTTGTTATGGCGAAACATGCAGACGCATCCATTCCGAGCACTCCGGAAGAATGGTTGGATGGGTTCAACACATTCTCCATTTATCAGGTGTTGCCACAGCTCATTGAACTCTGGGGTTTGAATGTACAGACCGATGTTGAAGCTAAAAAAAACTTCGTCAGACAGACCGTGAAATGACAACACCGTTGTTTCTGTTAAGGTGCGTGCAGTTGGGCTTATCGATGGCAGATTTGGATTTGCTGTCGATAGGCCTTATCAATGATATGTATGCAGAAAGCAGAAATGATGATTGCAAGTACGCAACATTAGCCACACAGGAGGATTTCGACAGATTTTAATTTTTTGATTTTGAAAAACATCCGCAAAACAATAAAAAATGCGGACGTTTTTCAAAATAAAATATTGAAGATTATTTCTGAACATAGTATAATTTAGAAAAAGCTCCGCAAAACAATAAAAAATGCGGATGAATTTCTAAATAAGGAGGCAGAAGCGATGAAAACACGTGCGGAATGTCTTGAAAAATATGGTTCAGATTATTTTATTGAGAAAAGAATAGAAGAAGGCGAGTTGTTCAAAGTTGGAAAAGGAATATATTCGGAGAAGAAATATGTTCCGGAAATTGCAATGTTTGTATACAAATATCCGAATGCGGTAGTAACGATGAAAAGTGCTTTTTACTTTCACGGATTAACGGATGTGATACCGGATGAGTGTGATTTGGCAACAACCCGTGATGCTACAAAAATCAAAGATGAAAGAGTGAAGCAGTATTTTATTCCGGAGGATTTTTTCGAGGAAGGAATTGAAACTGCTGATTATAAAGGGTATGATATACGAATTTACAATAAGGAACGTATGCTGATTGAACTTGTGCGATATAAAAGTAAATTGCCTTTTGATTATTATAAGGAAATTATCCTAAATTACCGTAAATTACTTCCGAGGTTGGATATGCAGAAAATTCAGGATTATGCGTTGATGGCACCAAAGAGTAATAAAGTGCTTGAAATTTTACAGATGGAGGTACTCTAAAGATGAACTTGGAAAAAATGGCAGAGAAATATAGGGATGCTGGTTATTCAGAACGAAATGCGGATGCACGTGTATGTCAGGATATTGTGCTCAAGGCGATTGCACGAAGTAATCTTGGAAGAAACGTGACGATAAAAGGCGGCGTTGTGATGCGTAGCATTACCGGGAATGTAAGACGTGCTACGGAAGACCTGGATTTGGATTTTATCAGATATTCATTAGAAGATGAATCCATCCGATATTTTATTTCAAAATTGAATTGCCTTGAAGGAATTAGAATTGAGATTAAAGGCAATAAAATAGAGCAGCTTTCTCAGCAGGAGTACAGCGGAAAACGCGTATATATTATCATCAAAGATGATGAAGGTAATGTCATCGAAAGTAAAATAGACCTGGGCGTACATGCAAATATGAACATAGAGCAAGATACATATTGCTTTGATGTTTGTATGGATGATGAGGGAGCAAGTCTGCTGATTAATTCCTGTGAGCAGATTTTTGCAGAGAAACTAAGATCATTGTTACGTTTTGGCCCTCTTTCTACAAGATACAAAGATATCTTTGATTTCTGTTATTTGAAAGACCATGTGGAGATGTCACGACTTGCAGATTGCATAAAGGCATATATTATTGATGAACCAGCAATGCGAGAAAAGGACATGAATGGTGTACGAAAGAGGGTAGCACTTACATTTTCAAATCGTCAGTTTAGAAGAAATGTGGAGCATTCCGGAGACAGAAACTGGCTCCAGATAGATGTGGGTGTTGCATTTAAGATGATTCAAGATTTTTTGGAAACTGTTAATTTATAAAAAATAATAATGTGGTTACATAGGCATCTGTCAGAAATGGCGGGTGCCATTTTTGTACCCCAAAACAGAAAGTGGGTGGTGAGTTTTGAATGTAAACAAAGACTGGACGGGGAACAGGAATAGTATTTATACCACACTGGGAGCGTCCAATCAGTGTTGGTATTTAAACTTTCACGCTTTGGAAGAAATGCTGCAGATGTGTTGAAATCATTACAGCTTCTCATGGACTATGAGGTGGATTTGGTATCTGTGGATGATGCCATAGACAGTTCGACACAGGGAGGAAGACTTACACTGGCTATTCTCTCAGCCGTGGCGGAAATCGAGCGTGAGAACATTACGGTTCAGTTCCTGTCCGGAAAGATGCAGAAGTTAAAAGAAGGCGGCTGGCCGGGAGGTCCTATTCCTTATGGTTATCGAAAAGAGGATGACAGGTTGGTGCAGCATCCACAAGAGGCAGAAATCGTAAAGCAGATTTTTGACCTATATTTACAGGATGGTATGTTGGCTACAAGTATTGTTCGGTATTTGAATGATAACGGTCTTACCAGAATGATTAAAGGTAAGGTTAGCCCATTCAAATATGATTTCATAACCACAGTTCTGGACAATCCGGTTTATTGCGGGAAGATATTTTATGGTAGGCGTACCAACAGTAAGGAACCACAGAAACAAAAACGTGAGGTTTTGGAGATACAGGGTAATCATGAGCCTATCATATCTATGGAACAATGGGAACAGGTTCAACAGAAGCGAAAAGAACATTCTGGCAGATGCCAGAAAATAGATGAGCCGAACAGAGTGAGCATATTATCTGGACTTGTAAAATGCCCAGCTTGTGGTGCCGGTATGATTGCCACTAAGAATAAGCATGTCAATAAAAATCGTGGTGGTCATTATAAAACGCTTCATTATTATAGCTGTGGAAATGCACGGAAACAGAATGGTATGCTCTGCAAATTCCGCCACACCTATAATCAGGCAAAAGTGGACAGTGCAGTTTTGGAGATGATAGGGAAGTTATTTACAGTTCCATCTTTCCAAAGGGAAACATCCAAATGGTTTCAAGGTAAGGATTCCATAGAGGAACTTACGGAACAGTTAAAAATGGTTCGTAAGCAGTTGTACCATCAGGAGCAACAGAAGCGTAAGTTGGGAGAGATTTTGGATAATCTTGATATTCTGGCGGATGATTACGATGAAACTTATGATAAGACGCAGAATGAAATTGATGGTGTATATGATGAAATAGAGAGATTGGAGATTTTGCTTTCACAGACAAAGAAGAAATTGGAATCGGTGGAGCAAGGTACGAAAGCACTAAAACAAGTGGAAAATCTGATTCAGAATGTACCGAAGTTTTTTGAGGAAATGACCTGTGAAGAAAAGCGAGAGTTTTATCGCCTGTTTATTGAAAAAATCGAGATGTATCCGGAAGAAACGCAGGACGGAAGGATTGTGAAAAGTATTTCCTTTAAGATTCCGGTGTTTTACGAAGAGTGGGAACCGAAAACAGAGCTGATTGCTGATGAAGTTATAACCTATACGCTTGATACATCAGAAGTTGGTATAACATCGGCAGAAGCAAAAGCAACATATGTGGAATTGAAGAAATACATTTTGGATAGATATGGAACAAAGGTTTCTTCCTTATATATAGCCCAGATAAAAAGAAAGTATGGGATTGATATGGGAGAGAATTACAATAAGCCGGATGATCCGAACAAAAGAGTTCCAAAATGTCCGAAAGCGAAAGAGGAAATGATTATTGAGGCGTTGAAACATTTTAAGATGTTAGAGCCTGATGTAAAGATGATAGCGTAGGGGGTGCGGTTCGTGAAGAAAAAAACTAAATGTTATATATACATTCGTGTGTCTACGGCAATGCAGGTGGACGGATACAGTCTTGAAGCCCAGAAAGACAGACTGACAAAGTTTGCAGAGTTTCAGGATATGGAAGTGGTAAGGGAATATTGTGATGCTGGAAAATCCGGCAAGAGCATTACCGGACGCCCAGAGTTTACACAGATGCTTCAGGATGTGGCAGATGATAAAGATGGTGTGGAATACATTCTGGTGTTCAAATTATCCCGATTTGGACGTAATGCAGCGGATGTGCTCAATTCCTTGCAGTACATACAGGATTTTGGTGTAAACCTTATCTGTGTGGAAGATGGGATTGATTCATCAAAGGATTCAGGTAAACTTACTATTACGGTTCTGTCTGCGGTTGCAGAGATTGAGCGTGAAAACATTCTGGTACAGACAATGGAAGGTCGAAAACAGAAAGCCAGAGAGGGAAAATGGAATGGTGGTCAGGCACCTTTTGGATATACGTTGGATTCTAAAAAAGGAATGCTGATTGTAAATCCGGAAGAAGCAGAGATTGTAAAAATCATTTTCAACAAATTTGTGAATGAGGGCTTAGGTGCCGACAGCATCAGTAATTATCTGAATCAGCATGGATATGTGAAAAGAAAATACAGAAGCCACGAATTGAATTATTTTACCAGAAGTCTGGTAAGAAAGATATTGGATAATCCGGT
>JAXJUX010000219.1:0-23964 GCA_036308845.1 Ruminococcus sp. | reverse complement strand
CATACAAAATTTCCGTTCATAATACCCAGATCTTTTGTTTCCTGTTTGGAAAATACTTTTTCATCCAAAAGAATCTCAATATTATCAAAATTTCTCAGAGTATCATTGTATTTTCCATTTACATGCAGCGAAGCATCACAAAGCTGTGCCGTTCCCGTATAACATCTGTTGTCATATGTATAAATGCGGCAGTTTTCCGTCTCGACATTATTCGGATTCAATCCTCCTACCGGTGAAATTCGAAGTGCACCATTTCCTTTGATTTCAGCAACCATACCGCCCAAAGTATCAACGTGTCCATCCATCAAAAGACCATTTCCCTGACCTCCCAGATGGACCAAAACACCACCCTTTTCTGTAATCACTGGTTGGTACCCCATCTTAGTATATTCATCCTTTATGTAATTGGTCACATTCTTTGTAAATCCTGTTGGACTGTCAATGGCAAGGATTGTTTTTGCCTGTTCCAAAATATAATCCAGATATGTATTCATTGTCTTTACTTCCTTTGTATAAATTCTATTTTTATTCACGCGAAAATCTTTAGACAGTATAACACACTTTACTTTCTTTTGGTATCGTAATAAAGAAAAAAATGGCGAAATATCTTTTTGTTGATATTTCACCATTTATATTCCTTATGATTAGGTTCACCATAACATATCGAAATGCAATTTATTTATGATATGGCTCATTTGCATTAATTCGATAGGAACGATAAATTTGTTCTAATAAAATAACGCGCATCAGCTGATGAGGAAATGTCATTTTGGAAAAACTCAAGGCATAATTGGAACGCTTCAACACTTCTTTCCCCAATCCAATCGAACCACCAATCACAAAGCAAATATGACTTTTCCCTTGAATTCCTAACGTATTGATTTTTTCAGCCAATTCCACAGAATCCAGCATCTTTCCATTAATCTCAAGTGTGATCACATACGCGTCATCTTTGATATTTTTCAGGATTCTTTCTCCTTCTTTTTGACGAATGGATTCTTCCACGACTTCACTGGCATTGTCCGGCGTTTTTTCATCGACCACCTCTATGATTTCCAATTTACAATACTTGCTCAATCGTTTTATATATTCACTGATTGCGTCACGAAGATATTTCTCTTTGATTTTTCCTACCGTTACAATGGTAATCCTCATATTAATATACCACCTGGTCTGCATTTCTGCTTGCGAAATACTGATCTTTTAATGCCAGAAACAACTCTGCATTGGTAGCATTCTGGTAAGGTACTGTCCAGAACAAGCCAACCAGACCACAGGACAGTGCTGCAAGAATATTCCAACCAATAAAGGACAAATCCAGAATGAAGGCATCCATTTTATTTCCATACATCATTTCTTTGCTGATTGCAAATGCTTCTTCTCTTGGCATATCCGGGCAATCAGCCAGCAGATATGGAATCATACGATATTCATAAGATTTTATAATACCCGGCACGATAAACAATAATGACCACAAAAAGGTGTACAGCTCTTTCAAAAACATGGTAAGTACCATTTTACCATAATATCCACTTTGGAAAGCGTACAACAATTTTCCAGGGCCCGGATTTTCGTAGGCATTTTCTATGAAAAATCTACAACCGCCAATTTCTATTGGACGAAATACAAAAATTCCTAAAACAACGGACACAATCGCAAAAATACCAAGCACAGCTGCAAAAATTGCTGTCACTGCAGAGGATACTAAATCTCCAACATGAAAAGAGATTCCATCATCATAGTATCATACTCCGTATAATAACCAGAATTGTTTGAATCACCAGAATTTCCACTTGCACCTGATGAACCAGCGGTTATCAGACTCAATATCAGCGCAACAAGAACACATTTCCAATAGTTCTTAGTAAACGCTGCTTTTGCCCTTTCTTTTAATTCTACTCGATTCCACATAACTTTCCCTCCTTCGTTATCTTATACTCCTATCATACAAAAGGACGTTGCATAAAGCAACGTCCTTTTATGTATTATTTATGCGTTGTATTTGTTTTTGATGAATTCGTCAATACCTTTTGCTGCTGCTTTTCCAGCTCCCATAGCCAGAATAACAGTTGCTGCACCTGTAACAGCATCTCCACCAGCGTAAACACCTTCTTTAGATGTTGCACCAGTTTCATCATCAGCAATGATACATTTTCTCTTGTTGATATCCAATCCAACTGTTGTGGAAGAAATCAATGGGTTTGGAGATGTTCCCAGAGACATGATAACTGTATCAACTTCCATTTCAAATTCAGAACCTTCAATAACAACAGGACGTCTTCTTCCAGATGCATCTGGTTCACCCAGTTCCATACGTACACATTTGATTGCACGTACCCAGCCTTTTTCATCAGCTAAAATTTCTACAGGGTTTGTCAGTACATCAAAGATAATTCCTTCTTCTTTTGCGTGATGAACTTCTTCTTTTCTTGCTGGAAGTTCTTCTTCACTTCTTCTATATACTACATGAACTTCTGCACCCAGACGGAGAGCTGTTCTTGCAGCATCCATAGCTACGTTACCGCCACCAACGACAACAACTTTTTTACCTGTTACGATTGGTGTATCGTAATCATCTCTGAAAGCTTTCATCAGGTTACTTCTTGTCAGGTATTCGTTAGCGGAGAATACACCATTGGAAACTTCTCCAGGAATTCCCATGAACATTGGAAGACCAGCACCGGATCCGATAAATACTGCTTCAAAACCTTCTTTTTCCATCAGTTCATCAATTGTAGTAGATTTTCCGATGATTACGTTTGTTTCGATTTTAACGCCGAGAGATTTTACGTTTTCAACTTCTGCTTTTACAACTTTTTCTTTTGGAAGACGGAATTCAGGAATACCATATACCAAAACTCCACCTGCTTCATGCAGTGCTTCAAAAATAGTAACGTCGTATCCCATCTTAGCCAGATCACCTGCACATGTCAGACCGGAAGGACCGGAGCCGATAACTGCAACTTTGTGACCATTTTTCACTTCTGGCTGTACTGGTTTGATACCGTTTTCTTTTGCCCAGTCAGCAACGAAACGTTCCAGTTTACCAATGGAAACCGCTTCACCTTTTTTACCACGGATACATCTTCCTTCACACTGTGTTTCCTGTGGACATACACGACCACAAACTGCTGGAAGTGCACTGGATTCGCCGATTACTTTGTAAGCAGCTTCAAAGTTACCTTCTTTTACTTCTTTGATAAATCCAGGGATGTTGATATTTACTGGACATCCTTCTACACATTTTGCATTTTTACATGTGATACAACGATTTGCTTCTTCTACAGCTTCTTCTTTGTTGTAACCAAGACATACTTCTTCGAAGTTAGTTGCTCTAACTTTTGGATCCTGTTCTCTTACAGGAACTTTTTTCAATACATCTGCCATTATTCGTCACCTCCGCAATTGCCGCATCCGCCGTGGTGAGTATCACCTTCGCGTAATTTCAACAGTGCTCTTCCTTCTTCTGTTTTGTACATCTGCTGTCTCTGCATAGCCAGATTCCAGTCTACCAGATGTCCGTCAAATTCAGGTCCGTCTACACATGCGAATTTAACTTCGTTACCAACAATTACACGACAAGCACCACACATACCTGTTCCATCAACCATGATTGGGTTCAAAGATACGATAGTTGGGATATTGTATTTTTTAGTTGTCAAGCAACAGAATTTCATCATGATCATTGGTCCAATAGCAACACATTTGGTATATTCTTTTCCTTCAGCAATCAGATCTTCAATTGCTTTTGTAACCATACCGCTGCGTCCGTAGGAACCATCATCTGTTGTAACATAAAGATTTCCAGCTACTGCTTCCATCTCTTTTTCAAGAATTACTAAATCTTTTGTTTTTGCACCGATGATAACATCAGCATCAATGCCATTTTCATGCAGCCATTTTACCTGTGGATATACTGGAGCAGTACCAACACCACCAGCTACAAAAAGAATTTTTTCTTTTTTCAATTCTTCTAAATCTTCATAAACAAATTCAGATGCACATCCCAGAGGTCCAACAAAATCTTCAAATGCATCTCCTGCCTGCAGTTTTGAGAATTTTTCTGTAGATGCTCCAACTGGCTGGAATACAATTGTAACTGTACCTGCTTCTCTGTCGTAATCACAAATTGTTAATGGAATACGTTCTCCTGCATCATCCAGTTTTACAATAATAAACTGACCTGGCTGACAATGTTTTGCAACCATTGGTGCTTCTACAACCATGAGATATACGATCTCATTGAGTTTTTCAGCTTTGATAATTTTGTACATAACGTCCTCCTCGTTATATTATTTTTGACTATAGTATCGAGTTTACTTATATCGTTACTATTTTGACACAATTATCCAAGAAAATCAATATAAACTCAGGTTTTTTCTAATAATATAAAAATTTCATAAACAATAACCAAATTTTTCTTCACTTTTTCGTCAATCTGGCATTTTATTTGTAGGAATATAAAAGCTCGAATCAATCCATACGATTCGAGCTTTTTCTCATATTATTTATTCTGGATCTTCCAAAATATAGATTTCACTTCCCGGATAACTTACATTGCCACGCTCATCTACCAAAATGGCATAGAATGTATGTGTACCTTGGATCATCTTAACCGGTTCATCCGGGTCATATAATTCGTCTGCAACTGTTGGTTTTTTATCAAATGCATAATACGCCTTACATCCATCCGGCACGATAATATAAATACTGGTATCCATATCTGTCGTAAATGTTCCAGAAGATGGTGAAATTCTTGGAGAATCCGGTGGATTGTAGGAAATCGTGTATTGTCTCATTACCACATCACTCGGAATCCCTTTCGCATTTACCGCAATCGCTTTTACAAATGTTGTCTTTTCTTCCAACACAATGCCTTCTGTATATAAAGTGCTATTGGTCGTTGGTTCTGTTCCATCCAAAGTATAATAAATACTTGTACCTTCATCCCTTGTATACAACTGCAATGTCTTTTCTTCCAGATATTCTCCAGCCGGCAGACTGAATACCGGTTCACTGCAGATATACGCAGCATATTTTTCCAATACACCTTCATTTTCACAGGCATCCATCAGATCTTTGATTTCATCAAAATCTTCATTTGTCATATGAATTTTGATCAACTGACCATACGCTGCTGTATTATCAGGTTCATCAGCAATCAAACCTTCCAACATCTTAATCGCATCGTCTGTCTTATCCAATTTTACTTGCACTTGCGCCATAAGCAATTTTGCCTCAGCATCATCTTCATTCAATTCCAGTGCGCGAGCAGCAAATTCATAGCATTCTTCATATTTTTTATTGGAAAAAGCAGTATCTGCCATTCGCATCTGATAATCAAAATCATTATAATTTTTCTTTTCAGTGCTGACTTTCATTCCAATAACAACTGACGCAACAATCACGATCAAAGCCAAAACAGATACAACTGTAGCAATCGTTTTTCTTTTCTTCTTTTTCTTACGCAGTTCCATCTCTGCTTTTTTTCTTGCTGCTTCCGCTTCAGCTTCCTTTTCTTTACGAATACGTTCTTTTTCTTTTTTTATTTTTTCAAGTTCCATATAATTCCCCAAGGAATCATAATCCGGAACCCATTGCACCTCTTGACCGCAATTCAAACAGAAAAGTCGTCCTTCTTCAATCGGCTCTCCACAATTTGAACACTTCATGTTATTCTCCCCATTTCTTACATGATATTACTTTGTTAACCTATATCATAAAACAATTACAAAGATTCTTCAATATAATTTTCAAATTGTTCCATAGACATCAAAACCTTTCTTGGTTTTGTACCTTCCTCTGGTCCAACAACACCCGCTTCACTCAATTGGTCCATAATACGGGCAGCTCTATTAAAACCAATTTTGAAGACTCTTTGCAGCATTCCAATTGATGCTTTGTCTTTTTCTATGATGAATTTTCCGGCATCGACAAAGTATACATCTTTATCATCTGCCACGGCTGCTCCCGAAGCTGCACTCGTAGCAGAATTCATCATATCTTTTATCTTTTCATCGTAAACAGCATTGTTCTGGTGATTATCCGTTAAAAATTCCACCACTTTACCAATTTCCACTTCAGATATAAAAGAGCCCTGTAATCTGGCAGGTTTTGGATATGCCTGCGGATAATACAGCATATCTCCTTTACCCAACAACTTTTCAGCTCCTACCATATCCAGAATTGTTCTGGAATCCACACCGGAAGATACTGCAAATGCAATTCTCGATGGCATATTGGCTTTGATCAGACCGGTAATAACATTTACAGAAGGTCTTTGCGTCGCAATAATCAGATGAATACCTGCCGCACGCGCCAACTGTGCCAAACGACAAATAGCATCCTCCACTTCACCCGGTGCAACCATCATCAAATCCGCCAACTCGTCTACAATAATCACAATCTTCGGCAGGCGCTTAGGTTTATTTTCGTCCTCAATATCATCCAATTGCGCGACTTTTTCGTTGTATCCTTTCAGATCCCTTACATTGTATTCAGAAAACTTCTGGTAACGATCTGTCATTTCAGCTACCGCCCAATTCAATGCACCAGCTGCTTTTTTCGGATCTGTCACAACAGGAATAAACAAATGCGGAATACCATTGTATACACTTAATTCAACCACTTTCGGGTCAATCATGATCAATTTTACTTCTTCTGGCGAAGATTTGTAAATGATGCTCATAATCAATGTATTGATACAAACCGACTTACCGGAACCGGTAGATCCTGCGATCAGAAGATGCGGCATTTTTCCAACATCTGCTACAACTGTTTTTCCAGCAATATCCTTTCCTACTGCGAAAGCAAGTTCAGAAGGAAATTCTGTAAATTCTTTAGATTCCAACAGGTCACGCAGCATAACCGGACTGACTATTGAATTTGGCACCTCAATACCAACCGCCGCTTTTCCCGGAATCGGTGCTTCGATACGAATATCCGCTGCTGCAAGATTCAGTTTGATGTCATCTGTCAAAGCAACGATCTTGCTGACTTTCACACCCTGCTCCGGCTGTAATTCATATCGGGTAACCGTTGGGCCACAACTAACATTCGTCACTGTTACATTGACACCAAAATTATGTAATGTATTTTGTAATTTCATTGCCGTCGCTTTGATATATTCATCGGAATCCCCTGCACCATTGTTATTACCTTTATTTAACAATGTGATTGGAGGAAATTCGTATTTTTTCTCTGGTGGAAGTTCCTTTTCCGAAATTTCCTGTTGAATATTTTTTATACCTTCAGCAATCTCCTGTTCGGAAGATTTTGGATTCTTTCTTTTGGTATTTGCTGAAATTTCCTGTGCATCTTTTTCCGAATTCTGAACACCCGCCTTTACACTTTTCACACCCTCTGAATGCATGTTGGAAACATCAGTTGGTTTCTCTTCTTTTGTTAAAGCAGCTTCCAATTCCTCTTCTTCCATAAAGACAGGGAAAATTTCCTCTGGCTCCGGTCTGTGAATTTTAAATTCCGGGAATGTCACTAATTTCTCTTCTTTTTCCTGTTCTTCCACTGGTTCTGCTTTTTGTTCTATCTGTGGTTTTTCTTTTTTCTTTGTTTCCTTTTCTTCCTTCTTCACAGTTTCTTGCTGTTTCTCATCTGTCGGAAGTTTTAACTGTTCTATATTGAAAATAACGGCTTCCGAACGTCTTCTTTCATGATTTTCTTTTACTTCTTTGTAAACTTTTTCACCTTTATGTTTGATTGGTTTCAAAATAGATTTTTGCGTTACGATCACAACCGCAATCAAAAAAGTAATAATCAAAATCACATAAGCACCAACCGTACCAAATCCCATGCAGAGAAGTTTTACCAAACTTCCGCCTATCACACCACCACCGGTTTTATGAACAGAACAATATTCGTAATATCCACTGATTTTCTCACCATCTGCATACCCCATGGTCACCAGATGAATAAATCCTGTCAGACACCAAAAGCCAAGGATAATCCCTGCCAGTTTTTGTTTGACTCTGCTGTTTTTCCAATTCACTACCCCAAAGGATATTCCCAAAAACAGCAAAATTGGAAAGATGTATGCACAAATTCCCATAATTCCAAATAAAAATTTGCTCCAGAAGTTTCCAACCGCTCCTCCAATTCCAAAGTTACTGATCATCAATAAAATCGAAATGGCAAGAATAATCAACACCATAATTTCCAAACCTAATCCGGAAGATGTATTTTCCACTGTCTGAGTTTTTGCTTTCGACACGGTTTTTGTTCTTGTTTTTTTATTTTTCACTTGTTTGTTTTTGGAATTGCTGCTTACATTTTTCTTGGGACTTGTAGTATTTCTTTTGTTTTTATTCGATGTAGCCATACCATTTCCCCCTTCAACTTAATTTACAAACCGAAAATAACAGCCAATTGCAGCGATACCCAGCAACAGACTATATGCGGAAAATATACGAAATCCTCTTTTTTGAACGAATTTCACGATATAACGGATACAAAAATATCCGACCACTGCTGCTACAATCATTCCTACAATATATATCGCTCCAAGAGAAACTGTCATAGATACAGAAGAAAAATTTCCAGCCTCCATAAGCATTGCACCAATCGTAGATGGTATCGATAACAACAATGCATATTTTATTGCAAAATTTTTCTTAAATCCCAAAAGTAATCCGCAAGTAAGCGTGATTCCAAGACTTGATACACCTGGAAATACTCCAAATCCCTGACAGATTCCCAATACAACAGCTTGTACCCATGTAATGTCTTTCGGAATACGAGTTCCATAATCCCAATAGTCAACCACCAAAAGAACCACTGCTGTAATCAGAAAACCCAATCCAACTGCAAGCAAAGATTTTGCGTAAGCTTCTGCCATTGGTTTCAAAATGTATCCGACAATTGCCGTACAAGCCGTAGAAATCATTAGATATACTGCCAGTGAACGATAATTGTTATATAATAATTTTTTATATTTTCGATTTTCTGTATCATGAATCTTATCATAAATGTAACTGTGCAGATTATGTCCAATATCCCGCACAATATGAATCAGTTCCACGACCATCCTGATAATATCCGATCGGAACGCCATAAATATGGCAATTAATGTTCCACAATGAAGCATCACATCAAACAAGATACCTGTGTCCATATCAATATGTAACAATGACTCCACAATTGCCAAATGCCCGGAACTGCTCACTGGTATAAATTCGGTAATTCCCTGTATTATTCCTAAAATAATTGCTTCTAATAAGCTCATACGTCAACCTCATCAAAAAATATAATATTATTGCAATTTAATATTATACCACAAAAAAAAGAGAGACACAATGTATTTTATCTGTGCCACTCTTTTCAAAATATTATTCCTTTTTTTCATTCATCAACATATTCAATTTTTGCAAAGCTTCTTTTAATCCCCCCACTTCATCGATTACACCCTCTTTTACCGCTTCTTTCCCTTCCAGCATGGTTCCCACATCCTTTACCAATAAAGACGTATCCAACATCAGTTCCTCAATTCTCTCTTGTGATATATGGGAATGTTCCGCAATAAATTTTGTGATTCGATCCTGGGTTTTTTCCATGTTTCGATAAGACTGCACGACTCCTATAAACGTACCATTTGTTCTTACCGGATGAATAACCATGGTTGCACTTGGGACAATAAAGCTATAATCTGAAGACACCGCTAATGGCACGCCAATCGAATGTCCACCTCCAAGCACCAGCGAAACGGTAGGTTTGCTTAAAGAAGCAATCATTTCTGCAATCGCCAGTCCTGCTTCCACATCCCCGCCAACCGTATGCAGCAAAATCAAAATCCCTTCTACACTTTCATCATTTTCCCACATAGCAAGTTGAGGCAGGATCTGTTCGTATTTTGTAGTTTTGGAACGTTCGCCCAAAGATTCATGTCCTTCCACTTCTCCGATGATCGTTAATAATTGTATCTTTTTATCCAGACTGGCCATATGATCCTGGTAATCTTTTTTCTCCATATCATACTACTCCTTTTCCTTATTTTTCAGAAATAGTATGTGCAGAATTTACTAAAAAACACCTCTCTTTCGCATAATACGCTAAGAGAGGTGTCAGTTTTTATATTATATCTAATTGCTGCAGATGAGCACACTCAGAATAAAATATCACAAGCGATATTCTTTCTTATTATTCATCCCAGTTGTGGTACACCGCCTGAACATCATCATCATCTTCAAGCAGATCAAGTGTTTTCTGCAGGCTCTTGATAGCAGCTTCATCTGTCAGTTTTACGTATGTCTGTGGAATCATAGTAACTTCTGCTTCTGCCATTTCGATGCCTTCTTTTTCCAGTGCTTCTCTTACTGCGGAAAAATCATCTGGATCTGTCAGAATTTCGTAGCAATCTTCTTCTTCGGAGAAGTCTTCTGCACCAGCATCCAGTGCAAGCATCATCAGATCGTCTGCATCCATTTCACAGTCTTCTTTTGCAACCAGAATCTGTCCTTTTTTATCAAACATGAAAGATACACAGCCGGATGTACCGATGTTACCATTTCCTTTTGTAAATGCACTTCTTACATTACCTGCTGTTCTGTTTCTGTTGTCAGTCAGAGTATCAACGATAATAGCGATACCGTTTGGTCCGTATCCTTCGTATGTAATCATTTCGTAATTGTCTGCGTTTGCATCACCTGCTGCACGTTTGATACCTCTTTCGATGGTGTCGTTAGGCATGTTATTTGCTTTTGCTTTTGCAATAACATCACGCAGTTTACTGTTACTGGATGGATCAGCACCACCTTCTTTTACAGCGATAACGATTTCTCTACCGATGATTGTAAAGATTTTTCCTTTTTTAGCGTCATTTTTTTCTTTTTTATGCTTAATATTAGCAAACTTTGAATGTCCTGACATAGTTACACTCCTCTTTCTATTGTATTTTACTTTTCCTTCAGGAATTATTTTTTAATAGTTATCTTCCATTAAAGTACATAGTACATCAATCATACCTTTACAGAATATACCACCTTCCGATTCTTTCGTCAAGAAGGCGCTGAAAGGATTATGCTTCGTTTTTATCCATTCGCCTTATGTAGGAAGCTCCAGGCTGATTTTTAAAGCCTGATTTACCTGTTCAATCAATTCTGGTCGTAAATGACATACTTTGTCTTTGAGTCGTTGTTTATCTATCGTACGAAGTTGTTCCAACAAAATAACAGAATCACGTACGATATCATACGAACTGGCATCGATTTCGATATGCGTAGGCAATTTTGCTTTGTTCATTTTCGAGGTAATCGCTGCACAGATTACCGTTGGGCTGTGTTTATTTCCTATATCATTTTGTATGATCAAAACGGGACGAATGCCTCCCTGTTCACTTCCTATGACCGGTCGCAGATCCGCATAGAAAATGTCACCTCGTCTAATATTCAAATTATTCACACTCCGATTTCATATTTTATCAGGAATTCCTGTCATCTACAGTATTTCCAGATTTTTCGGGTGTATGCATTTTTTAACAACGTCTTTCTAAACTTTATTTTTCCGTATGAATATATACTCTTGGCACACGTTTGCTGATACAACAAACAAACTCGTATGGAAATCTTCCTGAAATCTCAGACAATTCTTCCACTAAAATGGTTTCATCACCATCTTTTCCAAGTAAAGTAACTGAATCTCCCTGTTTTACATCCGGAATATCTGTTACATCTACCATAAACTGATCCATACATACTCTTCCCAAAATTTGCGCTCGTTTTCCATGGATCAGCACACATCCTTTATTGGAAAGTCCTCTTGGATATCCATCCGCATATCCGATCGGAACGGTAGCAATTCTTGTATTTTCTTTTGTCGTAACGTATGTACCGCCATAGCTGACAGGAACACCTGCTTCTACGTTTTTTACATAGGAAACGTGAGAATGTAACCCCATCACAGGTTTTAGCGCTACCCCTACCTGATTCATTTCATCCGAAGGATAAATTCCATACATAGTGATTCCCGGACGAACTGCCTGCATGTCACCTTCTCTGTTCCATAAAATTCCTGCGCTGTTATTGCAGTGTTTGATCTGAATTTCAATTCCTTCCTGTTTCATCAAAGAAATAAATTTCATATATAATGCAAACTGATTTCTTGCTGATGTAAGATCATCCTCATCTGCTCTCGCAAAATGCGTAAATGCACCTTCTATTTTAATATGTTTCAGGCTATGAATTTTTTTGATTTCGTCAATACTCTTTTCCGGATTTCGCAGACCAATCCTTGTCATCCCCGTATCCAAAGCCAGATGCACAGGAAGAACGATTTTATGTTTTTCTGCTACCTTATCAATTTTCTCTGCCATATCCAAACTGAGCACAGAAGGGCGAATATCTCTTTGTACCAGTGTTTCATAATCTTCCGGAAACACATATCCCAAGATCAAAATCGGTTTCGTAATGCCATGATTTCTCAATTCTTCTGCTTCTTCCACTGTTGCTACGGCAAATCCCCAAATATAGTCTTTTTCCTGTATAAAATTAGCTACAGTTACTGCACCATGCCCGTAAGCATCTGCCTTCACAACCGCAATCATTTTTGTCCCTGGTGTAAGGACTTCCTGCATATTTTCCAAATTATTGTCCAATGCATCCAAATCAATGGAGGCATAGACCCGTTCTTTTTTTTCCATGATCGAGATCCTCTCTCCATACTTTTGCAGATTCGCAATTTCTGGTATTTCTTTATCGTATAACCCAAGGTATGGCATTAATGATATCAGAAGCAACCATAGAAGCCTCTCCTTTTTTTTCTCTTGCAGCATCACCTGCTTTTGCATGAAGCCATACACCCATTGGTGCCGCATGACATACATCCATACCGATTGCCAAAAGACCACTTATAATTCCAACCAATACATCACCCGATCCAGCCGTTGCCATACCACTATTACCATTCAGATTCAAAAATCCCTGCTGTTCTCCTGTCCAGATCAAGGTTCTTGCATCTTTCATAATCAAAGTAGGCACATAGGATTTATTTTCTGCCACTTCCATAAAATGCAAAGAAATATCCCTGATATACTCTACCGGTTTCTCTTTCAGTTCATCAATTCCATATCCGGATAACCGGGACATTTCTCCCATATGCGGCGTCAAAACACATGGTCTTTTTATTTTCCCAAATAATTGTTTATTTCGACTTAAATAGTTTATACCATCTGCGTCTAAAATCAAGGGTTTTTCTGTTTTTTCTGTCCATAAACTTTCTGTAATCCAACCGGCTTCTTCGCCATCACCCAATCCTGGACCTGCCGCAATCACATTCGCCCAGTCACATGCTTTTTCTAAAGACTTCAAAATATTTTCTTTCTTATCTCCACTACGATACGTAGTCAGCATTGCTTCCGGAAACAGTTGCTGCAGCGGCACTCGATTGCTTTCTTCCGTAAAAATTCGCACCATGCCAGCACCCATCATCATGCTTGCTTTCGCCGAAAAATATGCAGCTCCACACATATTTTTACTTCCAGCAACCACGAGCACTTTCCCAAACGTACCTTTATTTCCCTGTGATGTTCTTTTTGGAATCCAGTTCCTATCCGCTTCTTCTAATGTATAGAGCACATTATCTATTTTCCCATAAATACCGATGTCTTTTACAACGACTTCGCCTGCATACGCAGCGCCCGGATACAGATACAGACCAATTTTTCCATATGCAAATGTCACTGTTTTTTTCGCTTTGATTCCAACACCCATAATTTGTCCTGTTGTTCCATTGACACCAGAAGGAATATCAACTGCCAGTACTGGAATGTTCGCCTGATTCACCTGCTCTATCAAATCATGATAGGAACCAGAAACCTTCCGTGATAATCCCACTCCAAAAACAGCATCTACGATAGTAGTATATTCACGAAAATCAATCTTATTAACAATAGAAACTCCATAATTACGAGCTATCTTCCATTGTGTTTTGCTTTCTTCTGTAAAGGATTCCTCTTTCCCTGCCAAATACAGATCCACCTGATATCCCTGCAAATGTAGAATCCTTCCAACCGCCACGCCATCGGCTCCATTATTTCCCGAACCACAAAGAATCAGAATCTTTTTCAAATCAAATCCCTGTTTTATTTCTTCTACAACTGCCATAGACGCCTTTTCCATCAAAACCAGAGACGGAACACCCATTTCATGTATTGTAAAAGCATCCAGCTGTTTCATTTGTTCACTGTTTACGATCATGCGCATAGACAAAACCTCCTAAAAAAAGGAAACTGCTGCCTGCAGGCAACAGTTTCGTTAATCCATTCTTTGTTCTTTCTGATGACTCAGGTTATAAGAAAGCCGCATCAAACTTTCTGACAAATGTACATTTTCAACAATTACGTCAGATGGAACAGACAGATTCAAATCTGTATGAGAAAAATTCCAAATTGCTTTTACATTGTTTTCAACTAATACATTAGCCATCTCTACAGCTTTTATTTTTGGTAATGTAAGTACTGCAATTTCAACCTGATGTTTTTTTACAAACTCAGGAATTTCATCGATCATACGAATTTCTATGTCGCGTACAGACACACCTTTTAAGATAGGATTTACATCAAACAATCCGACCAGATGAAATCCTTGTTTTTCAAATTGTGTATAATTGGCAAGTGCCTGTCCAAGATTACCGGCTCCCACAATAATCATATTATGACTCTGATCCAGCCCTAAAATCTTAGCAATTTCTGAATGAAGGTATTTGACATTGTATCCGTATCCCTGCTGACCAAATCCTCCAAAATTATTCAGATCCTGACGAATCTGCGATGCTGTGACTTTCATTCGCCCACTTAACTCACTGGATGAAATTCTCTCCACACCATCATCTATAAGTTCCCCCAGGTATCTGTAGTATCTCGGCAAGCGCTTAATTACTGCCCTGGAAATATCTTTTTCTTGCACTGTTTGTTCCTCCTAGTAAATCTATATTTATTATAGTAAAATGTTATTTCATTGTCAAATAAGATGTGCGAATTTACCTGTTTTTCTTGCAGATTTTTTCGTTTCATGTATAATATTCGATAGTATATGCATTTTTTCTTGTACATAATGATAAATTTTTATGCGTTTTTGCATTTATTTTTACCATTGACAAGAAAATTACTGATAGAAATCAAACAGGAGGAATGTCATGATTTTATCATGCCAAAACATAAATAAAGCGTTTGGAATCAATGAAGTTCTAAAAAATGTATCTTTTCATCTGGAGGAACGCGAAAAAGCGGCCCTGATTGGTCCAAACGGAGCAGGAAAATCTACACTCTTAAAAATCATTATGCAGGAAATGAAAGCCGACTCCGGCGAAGTAATCATTTCCAAAGGGAAATCCATTGGCTATCTGGCACAGCATCAGGAACTTGTCAGTGGACGAAATATTTACGACGAATTACTGGATGTCAAACAGTACATCCTTGATATGGAAGAAAAAATCCGTCTTATGGAAACGCAGATGAAATCCGTTTCCGGCAAAGAATTAGAATCGCTATTAGCAGATTATTCACGTATCACTCACCAGTTTGAACTGGAAAATGGTTATGCCTGCCGAAGCGAAGTTACCGGTGTTTTGAAAGGTTTGGGATTTGCGGAAGAAGAATTCACAAAACCGGTAGACACTTTGTCCGGTGGTCAGAAAACCCGTGTTGCGCTGGGAAAATTACTCTTATCCAACCCGGATATCATCCTGCTTGACGAGCCTACCAACCATCTGGATATGGATTCTATTGCATGGCTGGAAAATTATCTGATGAATTACAAAGGTGCTGTTTTCATCGTTTCCCACGACCGTTACTTCTTAGATAAAGTCGTTACCAAGGTCGTTGAGATAGACCGCGGCAATGTCCGTATGTTCTTGGGTAACTATTCTTCTTATGCTGAGAAAAAAGCCCAGATTCGTCAGGCCGAATACAAAGCATGGCTCAATCAGCAGCAGGAAATCAAACACCAGGAAGAAGTCATTGCCAAATTAAAATCTTTTAACAGAGAAAAATCTATCAAGCGTGCAGAAAGCCGTGAGAAAATGCTGGACAAAATCGAGGTTCTGGAAAAGCCTGTAGAAGAAAATACAGAAATGCGTATTTCACTGGAACCGCGAATCATAAGCGGTAACGATGTATTAACTGTTACGGATTTATCCAAATCCTTTCCACAACAGCATCTGTTTTCCAATGTTGATTTTTCTATCAAACGAGGAGAACGTCTGGCGATTATCGGTGCCAATGGAACAGGAAAAACTACCATTTTAAAAATATTAAACGGACTGCTCACTCCTGATTCCGGTTCTATCGAATTGGGAAGCAAAGTTCAAATCGGTTACTACGATCAGGAACACCATGTATTAAATATGGAAAAAACAATCTTCCAGGAAATTTCTGATGATTACCCATATTTGACCAATACAGAAATCCGAAACGTCCTCGCAGCCTTCCTTTTTACCGGTGATGATGTTTTCCAGCTGATCAGCACGTTAAGCGGTGGAGAACGAGGTCGCGTTTCACTGGCAAAACTGATGCTTTCCGAAGCAAATTTCCTGATTCTCGACGAACCTACGAACCATTTGGATATCGTATCCAAAGAAATTCTGGAACAGGCGCTAAATAATTATACCGGTACGGTTCTTTATGTATCTCATGACCGTTATTTCATCAACCAGACTGCTACCCGCATTCTGGAACTGACCAATCAGGCAATGGTGAACTACATCGGAAATTACGATTATTATCTGGAAAAGAAAGAAGAACTGACGAAAATCTATGCTCCTGAAGCTGCTCAGGAACAAACAACTGCTTCTGTCTCAGCCAATAAACTGGACTGGAAACAGAAAAAAGAAGAACAGGCACGCCAGAGAAAACGTGAAAATGAATTAAAGAAAACCGAAGCCGAAATCGAACGTCTGGAAAACAGAGACAACGAAATCGACGAAGAAATGAACAAGCCGGAAATTGCTGTAAATGTTGCTGAGTGCATCCGCCTTTCCAACGAAAAGGCAGAAATCGCTCTCAAGTTAGAAGAATTATACGAAAAATGGGAAGAGTTGGCATAAGCCTTCTCTTCCCATTTTATTACATCATTGAATCTAAAGTTTTTCTGATTTCTACGATAAAATCTCTACTGTTCAATACCACTGGATTTTCCAAAGAAGTGATAAGTGCCAGATCTTTTGTCATCTTTCCGGATTCAATCGTTGCGATGGTAGCTTTTTCCAATTTGTCAGCAAAAGCAGCCAATTCTGCATTGTTGTCCAGTTCTCCACGTTTTCTCAAAGCACCAGACCATGCAAAAATAGTCGCAACAGAGTTCGTGGATGTTTCTTCGCCTTTTAAGTGTTTGTAATAATGTCTCTGTACCGTTCCATGAGCTGCTTCGTATTCGTAATATCCAAATGGAGATACCAAAACAGAAGTCATCATAGCCAGAGAACCAAATGCAGAAGATACCATATCACTCATAACGTCACCGTCATAGTTTTTGCATGCCCAGATAAATCCGCCTTCTGCTTTCATAACACGAGCTACCGCATCATCAATCAGTGTGTAGAAATAGGTAATTCCCAGTTCTTCAAATTTTTCTTTGTATTCGTTTTCATAGATTTCTTCAAAAATATCTTTGAATGTATGGTCATATTTTTTGGAAATGGTATCTTTGGTAGCAAACCACAGATCCTGTTTTGTATCTACTGCAAAAGAGAAGCAGCTTCTTGCAAAACTTTCAATAGAATCGTTTTTATTGTGCATACCCTGCGCAACACCTGGTCCGTCAAATTTCTGAACCAGTTCTGTAATCTGTGTTCCGTCTTCCCCTGTGTACACCAGTTCTACTTTACCAGCACCAGGCACTTTGATTTCTACGTTTTTATATACATCTCCATATGCATGTCTTGCCAGAGTGATCGGTTTTTTCCAGGATCTTACGTATGGTTCAATTCCTTTTACAATAATTGGTGCACGGAATACAGTTCCGTCCAGCATCGCACGAATGGTTCCGTTTGGACTTTTGTACATTTCTTTCAGGTTATATTCTTTTACACGAGCTGCGTTTGGTGTGATTGTCGCACATTTTACTGCAACACCATATTTTTTTGTCGCATTGGCAGCATCAACGGTAACCTGATCGTTTGTTTCATTACGGTATTCCAATCCCAGATCATAATATTCTGTATTCAAATCAATATACGGCAGCAACAATTCTTCTTTGATCATTTTCCAGAGAATTCTTGTCATTTCGTCTCCATCCATTTCTACCAATGGAGTAAGCATTTTAATTTTTTCCATATCATCAGTTCCTTTCTCTATTTCATAAATACAGATTGCCTGTATCTTTTTTCCAAATTCTGTTCTATTTTATCCAATCTTCTACCTTCTGTCAAGAAAATATACTTTTTTATTTTATCACATTAAAATGATGAAGATATTTCTTTCCGAAAACAAGTAGTTCCTGGCGCACCTATCCTATTATTTTACATAAATATAAGAGAAAAAGGTGTTTTTATGAAAACAACAGGTTTCACCGGTAAAGACATTGGCGTTGTTATTCTGGATACCGGTATTTATCCTCATATAGATTTTGACCATCGTATCGTGTGTTTCAAAGATTTTGTAAATCAAAAAACCGCGCCTTACGATGATAACGGGCATGGTACACATGTGGCTGGAATCCTGGCCGGCAGTGGAAAAGGCTCTAACGGCAAATACAGGGGAATTGCCTCTGGCTGCAATATTATCAGCTGCAAAATCTTAGACAAAAACGGAAATGGTCGTATGGTAAATATTTTTCAGGCGATTGACTGGATTCTGGAAAATTATAAAAAATATAATATCCGCATTGTAAATATTTCCGTTGGTTCCATAAGTTCTTCCAATTCGAAAAAAGAGTCTTTGATACAATATGTGGATAATTTATGGAATCAGGGACTAACCGTTGTAGCTGCGGCTGGAAATATGGGGCCAAAACCCGGCAGTATTACGGTTCCGGGAAGCAGCCGTAAAGTCATCACAGTGGGTTCCAGTGATCTACTGGATACCAAAACAGGTATTTCCGGCGTAGGACCAACCAGCGACTGTATCTGCAAACCGGATATCGTTGCACCAGGCGCTTCTGTCATCTCGTGTGCAACAGGACCTAAAAATTCTTATACACAAAAAAGCGGAACTTCCATGTCCACACCGATTGTTTCCGGCGCCATTGCGCTTTTATTGGAAAAGAATCCATTACTTACAAATGTGGAGATCAAAATGCTTCTAAAGGAAGCCGCAGTGGATATGGGATATGCCAGAAATCAGCAGGGATGGGGAAAATTGGACATCAATAAATTATTGAAGTTATCATGATTTTCTATGATCTATTCACCAAAAGCAATCCATAAACATACGCATAAAAAGAAAAGGGCTTTCTATGGATATTTTACAACAACGTATTTATTCCAATGACTACGCAGATATCATTTTACCATTTCATTATACAACCTCCCAGGGGTTCGTAGATTTTTTCGCAAAATATTCACCACAGATTATCAATCAACAGTATGCATTACTGCATGTTCCTGTAGACATCCAGTCCCAGTACAATCCTGGACAGTTTCTATACAGTGCCATTCCAAATTTATTTACCCTGCTTGACACATTGAGTTTGGAAGCGTCCGGCATCCTACAGGCACAGATTCAACCTGCCCTTCAGTTAAACGGAGAAAATATTCTGATGGGGTTTATTGACACGGGAATTTCCTATACACACCCTGCCTTTCAGACTTCATCGGGAACTTCACGCATCGTCCGTATCTGGGATCAGACCATTCCTTCCGAGACCAACGCTGGTCCATTTGGCTACGGTACGGAATATACAAAAGAAGAAATCGACAAAGCACTACGTTCTGATAATCCACTGGAAGTTGTACCTTCCACGGATACCAACGGGCATGGTACCTTTCTTGCTGGTGTCGCAGCAGGTACACCAAATTTACAGGCCGACTTTACTGGAGTCGCACCTATGTCTCAGATTGCCGTAGTAAAACTAAAAGAAGCAAAACAACATTTGAAGGACTTTTATTTTCATTCTTCCAACGCTCCTGTGTATCAGGAAAATGATATTATGACCGCCATAGAATACCTCTTTCGTCTATCGCGTGATCTGAATTTACCTCTTGTGTTATGTCTCGGACTTGGCAGCAACCAGGGAGATCATTTGGGGACGACTCCGCTTGATATCAGTATTCAAAATCTTTCTTTTTATCCCGGCGTTATTCTCGTGGCTGCCGCAGGAAATGAAGCTGGAAAAGCTCATCACTTTACAAGTAATGTAACGTCCAGTGAACCCATCTCTGTAGAAATTCTGGTGCCTGAAAATTCCGATGGCTTTTTTGTGGAATTGTGGGGAAATCCTCCGGAATTATTTTCCGTCGGTTTTCGCTCCCCTATAGGTGAAACCATCGCTCGCATTCCCGCACGTCTTAACGAGTCGGAAACCATTGAATTCTTTTTACAGGATACAAAAATCTACCTCACGTACGAGCTGGTGCAGAATACCTCCGGAAGCCAACTGGTATTTATTCGTTTTGAACGCCCCACACCCGGAATCTGGACAATTGATGTGTACGCCGCCTATCAGATTACCGGAAATTTTCATATGTGGCTTCCAATAAGCAACTTTCTTTCGCCCGATATTACCTTTGTCACCCCAAACCCATATACAACTATCACCACTCCGGCAAACACACCATTTATTATAACAACTGCTGCTTATGATGCTGTTACCAAAAGTATTTTTCTGAATTCCAGCCGTGGTTTTACCAGAAACAATCAGGTAAAACCGGATTTTGCTGCGCCTGGTGTAAATCTGACTGGACCAAATCTACGAAATGGATATACGACACAGACGGGAACCAGCGCTTCGGCAGCCCTGACAGCTGGATGCTGTGCTTTGTTTATGCAGTGGGGCAAAAAGAGAAATCCTAATCAGTATTATTCCACTACCGAACTCAAAAACTTCTTCATTCGTGGTGCAGACCGTTCTTTACCAATCACTTATCCGTCCCGTGAATGGGGCTACGGCACATTGGATCTGTACAATATTTTCACAACATTGACTTCCTAAAAAATTTTATTTTTCTTTGTAACACATTTTCTCTCTCCGCCATATGATGAAGTGTAAGCAAAAATCTTTGGAGGATTTAACAATGAGTGATATTACAGCAACAAACTGTGGATGTGAAAGAGGATGTGACAGAGACTGTGGATGCAACAACGGAAACACATGGGGATTATTTGGCGGAAATAACAGCTGCTGCAGCATTATCTGGATTCTCATTTTGATTTCTCTGTTCAGCAATAACAATGATTGTGGCTGTGGTTCCACATTTGGAATGAACGGCAACAACTCTTGCTGCTGGATTATCCTGCTTCTGCTGTTCTGCGGCGGATGTGGCAACGACAACGGCTGCTGCTAATTAAACTTCTAAAAAAGGGGGTCGGAAATTCCGGCTCCCTTATCTGTATTCCTGTTTTCTTTTCTTCTTTTGCTCTTTCTTATCTTTTTCTGCCAATTTCTTTTTCATTCTATTTTCACATTCTATATCAATTTCATACAATTCATTGCCATGATGCACCAGTCGTTCTTTGGGTTCCATATCTCTTTCTCCAATAATTTTTATTATACTATATGCATTTTCCTACAAATCGCAACCGAATCATTATTTTACCAATTTCAGGTACTATTTCCAAGCTTTGCGCATATGATGTAGAAAAAACGGAGTATGATCTGCAATGGATGAGCAATCAACAAGTATGACACCATTGGATCAAATGGTCTGTCAGGACAATTTGCAGATGCTGAAAGCTGCGATTCCCTATTTGCCAAGAAATAATCAGAAAGCTCTTTCTATTTATGCAAAGTTTATGGAGCTTTCCCATACAATTTCTTATTTTCAACAACCACAGCCTGAACTTTCCCAGATGTCAGCCACTCCTGCTGCGCAGCCAATGGATATGCTGCAGGAATTTCGAAAATACGCATCTGGGCCGGCCAGAGACAAAATAGATCAGCTTTTATTTGCGTTCAACACCATTCAGCTTATGCAAATGTATCAGGAAATCCCAACACCGGAGGCAGAAGAATATGAATCAGAATCAAAATCCATGGATGAATGATCCTTCATTATCCAATATTAATCCAGAAAAACTATTACTGCTGCAATCTTTTATGTCTCAGGGAAACAGCAGCAACTCCCCAAATGACATGCTGAACATCCTCATGGCAGCTTCCACGGCATCCCGAAAAAAAGGATTACGCTTTACGCCAGAAGAAATGAATCAGATTATTTCTGTCATTAAAATCGGAAAATCACCGCAGGAACTGGCGAAAATCGATAAAATGTTTCAGATGATCCAAATGTTTTCCAGATGAGTTTTCTTACAAGAATCTTGCTGTGCGAGATTCTTCGCGAGGCGCGTTTGCGAAGCAAAACTTCTTTATCCGCGCCTCTTACATATTTCTATTCTTCCATAATACATTCGCGCATCAATGTTAATCCTTTCACCACCGCTTGTTCACGAATTTTACTGCGATTTCCTTTAAAATGAAATTCTTTCACTACCGTTTTTCCTTTATAACAACAACCAATATATACCAGACCAACCGGTTTTTCTTCCGTTCCTCCACCCGGTCCCGCAAGTCCGGTTACTGAGACAGCTACATCACTTCCAGTATGCGCAACTCCGCCTTCAGCCATCTCAGCCGCTGTCTGACTGCTCACTGCCGTATAAGCATCGATAGTTGCTTTTTGTACGCCCACTAAAGACATTTTCGCTTCATCTGAATACGTAATAAACCCTTCCTGAATCACATCCGATGCACCTGATACATTGATGATTCGTGCTGCCAAAGCACCACCGGTACAAGATTCTACTGTTGTCACTTTCAGATGTTTTTCAGCTAACTGCTGCACGATGCTTTCTTCTAATGTTACCTGTTCGTCTGTTGTATAAATAGTGTTTCCGAAACGTTTCTGCAATTCTGCTACCATTGGTGCAATCAATTCTTTTGCTGCTTCTTCTGTTTCCGCCTTTGCTGTCACTCGCAGATGCACTTCTCCTGTCTTTGCATACGTAGCAATTGTTGGATTTGTTTGTGTATCAATCAAATCACGAATCATTTCCTCCGCAAGACTTTCTCCAACTCCACACACCTTAACCATACTGGAGCAGATAACCTCCGGCTGTTTTGCATGAAGATATGGATATACCTGATTTTCAAACATTGGAATCAATTCATTTGGAGGTCCTGGAAGTAAAATTACAATTTTTCCATTTTCTTCTATGATCAATCCCGGGGCAGTTCCATTCGCATTGTCCAGCACGATTGCACCTTCCGGAACCAATGCCTGTTTCCAGTTATTTGCAGTGATCTTACTTTCCGGATGATTTTGAAGAAACGCTTGCATCATTTTGATGATACACTGTTTTGTATGTTCATCTTCATACAACGCTTTTCCCATTACTTTTGCAGCAACTTCTTTCGTCATATCGTCCTGTGTTGGTCCCAGTCCTCCACAAAGAATCACCACATCCGAACGATTGACCGCCTGTGAAATCACTTCTATCATACGTTCTTCATTGTCTCCTACCACCGACTGGTGATACATGCTAAGTCCCAATCTGGCACACATTTCCGATAAATATGCCGCATTTGTATTTACGATGTTTCCAAGCAGGATTTCTGTTCCCACACATACCAATTCTACAACCATATCTTTTCTCCTTTCTTTAAACAAAAAGAGTTCCAAAACAAAGTATGCTTCAGAACTCCTTTTTTAATTCTATGCTTATTTGTAATTCGGAAGGTAAGGAAGGATTCTTATACCATTTCAAAGGCAGGTCGTTCGTCTTCAACTAAGTGCTAACTGCGACTAATTGACGCTCAGGAACGCCTTCGCGCCAAAGTCTTAGTAAGCACTGGATTTTCAGACTCTCTT
>JAXJUX010000218.1:0-12259 GCA_036308845.1 Ruminococcus sp. | reverse complement strand
CACTCTGAATAAGAGAAAAGCAATTACTATATTTTCCGCCTAATACCTTATAACAGTTTTCTTGTTTCGTCAAGGGTTTTTTTATTTTTTCGCACTCTTAATATATGGATTTCCATAAAATGAAATCGCCAACTGCACCACCATCACACACCAAATCACCGGTTCGCAGAATATAACTGCCTTATATCCAAACACTGGAATCAGTACTGCTACAAAAATAACTTTTCCGATAAATTCAATAACACTGGATACCAACGGCAATTTTTTCATTCCCAAACCTGACAATGCATGACGCAGACAATTCAGACAACCAAGCACGGTAAAAAATGGTGCAACAACCCACAAATACATGGTCGCATTATCCAAAAGAACCTGCTCACTGGAACCTGAGACAACTGCTACCATCTTCTGCGCAAATAATCCGAAACATACAACGATTACTAAATCCACAACAACACTATACCATGCTGCACATTTCATAGCTTTACGGATTCGCTGCGGCTGATCGGCACCTTTATTCTGAGATACAAAGGTAGAAATGGCTGAGCCCATGGATATAAATGGCATATTTCCAAACATATAGATTTTACGTGCTGTTGTGTGCGCCGCAATCGTCAAATAACCAAGTCCATTAATACCGTACTGCAAGACCACAGAGCCACTGGAAACGATACTTCTCATCAAACCCATAGAAATTCCCTGCCCGATCATTTCCTCAAACAGCGCCTTATCAAAGCGAAAATGTTCCTTTTTCGGTACCAGCATCGGACATTTTTTTACCAAATAAATGATACTGCAAATAGATGAAATAAATTGCGAAATAACGGTAGCAACTGCAGCTCCCCGGATTCCCAATCCTGTCTCTGTGATAAAATAATAATCCAAAAAGATATTTATAATAGATGAAATAATTAGGAAAATCAACGGCATCAGACTATTTCCAACAGCACGCAATAATCCGGAACACAAATTATACAGCATACTTACCCAAAGAAAAGCGGCAATCAAAGATATATATGCTTTCGCTTCATCCAGAATAGCTTCCGGTGTACGGAGCAGGACCAAAAGCGGATGCACACCCAAAAGTGCAATAACAGTCACAATCACGGACACACCTGTTCCAATCAGGATTACATTTGCTACTGATTTTTTCATCAATTCCACATCACCAGAACCATAACTTCTTGCCGTTACAATCGACAATCCACTGCCAATCCCCAACGCAAATCCAAGAATCAGTTCGTTGATCGGAGAACCTGCGCCTATTGCAGCTAAAGATGTTTCCCCTAGAATATTTCCTACCAAAATGGTATCCACCGTATTATACATCTGCTGAAAAATACTGGATATTAACATAGGAATAGCAAAAATCATCAATGATTTCATAATATTTCCGTGAAGCAAATCCACATTACTTTTCATTTTTCATCAACCTCTTTTATGTATTTTTTCGATACCCTATTATAAATCTTGCTTCAGATTTTTCAATATGCTGCGTAGTTTAAAAAGAAAAATTCTTCAGATATTTTTATCTATCATCTTTACAGAACATGGAAATTGTTGTATTATATAGTTAGATAAAACTAACTATCATTCAAGAGATTTTTTCATTTATATATGAATCATTAATATATCGGAAAGGAGAGTTTTTATGGATATTATTATCGTTTTACTTATAGTTGTATTAGTTATGATTGGACTTCGTTCTACGAAAAAACACCTGAAAGGCCAGGGCGGATGCTGTGGCGACGGAAGCGCTCCAACACCAGTTCCAGAAAAAAAATTAGATCACGTGATTGGTCAGAAAATTGTGATTGTTGACGGAATGACCTGCCAACACTGTAAAAACTGGGTAGAAAAAAGCATCAACGAGATTGAAGGTGCTGCTGCCAAAGTTAATTTAAGACATAAAGAAGCTATTGTTTCTTATGAAAAAGAAATCAGCGATGATGTAATTCGTGCCGCTGTGAAAAAAGCTGGCTATCGCGTTGCAGAAATTCGCTAACCATTATAAAGTCTTTTCTTATATCTTATATTATGGGAACATTATAAAGGTGACGTTCCCGCAAAATAAAAACGCAGGATGATTTTCAATAATCAATTGAAATCTCCTGCGTTTTTATTACTTATTTGTACAAGAAAATCGGCACCAACGCCTCAATATTTTCATAAATTTTCTTTGCTGCATCATGCGGAAGGTTGACACATCCATGGGAACCATTGGTCTTATAAATCTCACCGCCAAAAGCTGACTTCCAGCTCGCATCGTGAAGTCCCTGTCCGTCATGGAATGGCATCCAATAATCAACATTTACATCCCAGCTTTTTGTACCATTGCTTCCGCCGCCCTTCAAATTATATGGACTTGCTTTGTATGCAATGGAAAATGCACCTTGCGCTGTCTCCTGGTAACTCGGTTTTCCAGAAACAATATCGGTCTCTACAATCAGTTTATAATCTTTGTAAAACCAAAGATGCTGATTGGTCAAATCTACTTCTACATATGTACCATTTACATCGTCTTTGCCATTGCGGCTATATCCACGCTTGGAATAGATTGGTTCTCTTTGTACCGCAGTATTCGATGTAATATCTGCTGTCAACTGAGCTACTTCACTGTCATAATCAATTTTATATCCATAATCATTACTTACCAGCTCTTTTTCTGTTCCATGACTGGTGGTAATGGTTCTCTTTCGATAAATCGTGTTATATTCTGTAGCCAAATTCTCTACAAATGCTTTTACCTCATCTTCATTGAGCGTCCCATTACCATTTTCAATGATAATCCATTTCTGAATCGTATTCCAGTCAAGGACTTCTGTTTCGGAACCAAACTGATACTCGATCTTCGCCTGACAAAATTGATTCCAAACATTCATTTTTGTAACCAATTCTTCATTATCCTGGAAAATGGTTGGTTTCTTATATAAATCAGAGGTTATTTCTATGGTGATAGCTTCATTTTCCTCCTGAAGCTGCACATCTACCTGGGTCTGAACCAATTCCTGCAATTGTGCTTCATCCAATTCATTTCCATTTACTTCAGGTGTAATCTGGTATGTTTCCCCATTAAATTCCAACGCAGCATCCTGACTCATCGTTCGATTGGTCAATAAACCGGAATCCGTTATCATCTGCTGGTAGGTCTCCAATGAAAATGTATATGGAATCTCCACTTCATAATGCTTTGCACTCATAAAGCTGGAGAAAATATGCTCTCTCTGTTCCTGTATGCATTCTTTTACAGATTCTGCAAGCGTATCCTCATCAATAGTCCCAACGGAAGACAATTTCTGACTTAATATTTCCTGATTCCCCTCCATCAGTATAATATCACGTTCAAAAAACTCCTCTTCCAAGACTTCAACTGCCTGATTCACCGTCTTGTTGGCTACTGAAACGCCATTTATGGTTGTTCCTTCTACAAAATACATACTTCCTCTGGCTACATAAACCGCAAAAAAGATTCCTGCGCCAAACAATAAAAATACGCCAATTGTTATAATCGACAAAATCCAAACTTTCTTCTTACCCTTCAATCTGCAACTCCTCACTTTATGTTAACTCATGCTGTCTTAATACTCCCTGCAAATTATTATAGTAAATAAAGTCCACCCCGTCAATTTGATATATCTTACATTTTTCCGACGAAAATGTGCATGGTTATCGTCATTTTTATGATTTTATGTCGATAGAATTTTCTAGTAAGTCAGCTACATATATGTTACAATATTTTAAAAGCATTTCATTTCTATTGTTTTCAGCAATATTTGTAACTGAACCATTTCTATCTTGATTCAACAAAGGAATTTCAATGCTTTTACCATAGGCAGGAGAATTCCAGAATCAATTTGTAGGTTTCGTTTATTCTGTTACTTTTCTCACCCAACCGGATGCAGTACCCCCGCAACCCCTTTGCTAAATTCCTGCCAGCAATCCTCTTATCAACCATGTATTTAGATATTCTAAACATTTCTTCTAATAGAAAATCCACGGAATCTATTCACAAAAAATCTATCACCATACGCAGTTCCATATATAAATTTGTGTTTGTGAGGGGTGTTCCCCTGCGCAACAGCCCCACAAACACAAATTTGCGAACACACCCACCACCACAAAAAAGGACCGCCACCCCAACCATACTAGTCAGAGTGACGACCCTCATCATCATCTACATATTATTTTTTAACTGTAACTTTGTCCAGTTTCCAGATTTCATCAACATACTGCTGAATTGTTCTGTCAGATGTAAATTTACCAGCGCTTGCTGTGTTGAGCAATGCCATTTTTGCCCATCTGTCTGTATCTCTGTAAGCGATTTCAACCTGTTTGTGAGCTTCTGCATAAGATTTGAAGTCAGCCAGGATGAAATATGTATCTACGTTCAACAGAGAATCATAGATGTCACGGAACATGTTGAAGTCTCCGTTGGAGTATGTTCCATTGATCAGCTGCATCAGGACTTTACGGATATCTTCATCGTTGTTGAAGTACCATCTTGGATCATATCCGCCATGGTTTTCGTAGTTGATAACTGCATCAGAAGACAGACCGAAAATGAATGCATTTTCTTTTCCAACTTCTTCTACGATTTCTACGTTAGCACCGTCCATTGTACCGATTGTTGGAGCACCGTTCAGCATGAATTTCATGTTACCTGTACCGGAAGCTTCTTTACTTGCTGTAGAGATCTGTTCAGAAACGTCTGCTGCAGCGAAGATCATTTCAGCGTTGGATACGCGGTAGTTTTCGATAAATACAACTTTCAGTTTGCCGTTGATAGAAGCATCGTTGTTGATAACATCAGCAACAGCGTTGATCAGTTTGATTGTCATTTTTGCACGATGGTATCCAGCAGCAGCTTTTGCACCAAAGATAAATGTTCTTGGGTAGAAGTCCATTTCTGGATGTTCTTTGATCTGGTTGTACAGATGCATTACGTGCAGAATGTTCATCAGCTGACGTTTGTATTCATGAAGTCTCTTAACCTGTACGTCGAAGATAGAACGTGGGTCAACTTCGATACCGTTGTGTTCCAGAATGTATTTAGCCAGACGAACTTTGTTCTGGTATTTGATGTTCATGAATTCCTGCTGAGCTTTTTTGTCATCAGCGTATACTTTCAGTTTTTCCAGTTCTGGCAGGTTTGTGATCCATCCATCACCAATGTGATCTGTGATCCAGTTAGCCAGTGGCTGGTTTCCGTGAAGCAGGAAACGTCTCTGTGTGATACCGTTTGTTTTGTTGTTGAATTTTTCTGGATACATTTCATAGAAATCTCTCAGTTCCTGAGCTTTCAGAATTTCTGTCTGCAGTCTTGCTCCACCGTTTACAGAGTATCCACCAGCAATTGCCAGATGAGCCATTTTTACCTGACCATCATAGATGATTGCCATTTTTTTGATTTTTTCCTGATTTCCTGGATATTTAGCCTGAATTTCAGCAACAAATCTTCTGTTGATTTCTTCAACAATCTGGTATACACGTGGAAGCAGTCTGGAGAACAGTTCGATTGGCCATTTTTCCAGAGCTTCGGACATAATTGTATGGTTTGTATAAGCACATGTTCTTGTTGTGATATCCCATGCATCTTCCCAGCTTAAGCCTTCTTCGTCAACCAGAATACGCATCAATTCTGCTACTGTCAGAGTTGGATGTGTATCGTTCAGCTGGAATACAACTTTGTTTGGCAGTTCATGAATATCGCTGTGTGCTTTTTTGAATTTTTCAACAGCAGTCTGAATACTTGCAGATACGAAGAAGTACTGCTGTTTCAGACGAAGTTCTTTACCAGCATAGTGATTGTCGTTTGGATACAGAACTTCTACGATGTTTTTAGCCAGGTTTTCCTGTTCTACTGCTTTGTGGTATTCACCTTTATCAAACAGGTCCAGACGGAAATCGTTGATAGCTTCAGCGTCCCAGATTCTCAGTGTATTTACAACATTGTTGTTGTAACCTACGATTGGCATATCAAATGGAACGGCACGAACAGACTGGTATCCTTCCTGGATGTAGTTGTTTTTGCCTGTAGCTGGATCGTACTGAACTCTTACGTATCCGCCGAATTTGATTTCTTTTGCGTATTCTGGACGACGCAGTTCAAATGGATATCCATTTTTCAGCCAGTTATCTGGTGCTTCTTTCTGGTAACCATTTTCAATTTTCTGTTTAAACAGACCGTAACGGTAACGGATACCACAACCATAAGCGCTGTATCCTAATGTTGCAAGAGAATCCAGGAAACAAGCTGCCAGACGTCCCAGACCACCATTACCTAAAGCTGGGTCTGGTTCCTGATCTTCAATTACGTTCAGATCAAATCCCAGTTCATCCAGTGCTTCTTTTACTTCGTTATAAGCACACAGGTTGATCAGGTTGTTACCCAGTGCACGACCTATCAAAAATTCCATGGACAGATAGTAAACTGTTTTTGGATCATCTTTTTCATACTGTTTCTGTGTGTCCAGCCAGTTGTCGATTACAACGTCTTTTACAGCCAGAGAAACAGCCTGGAAAATCTGTTCCTGAGATGCTTCTTCGATTTCTTTACGATACAGCATCTTAACGTTTTCTTTTACACTTGTTTTGAATTCTTCTTTTTTAAACTGTTTGTTTAACATATTCCCTCCGCTTTCAATCACCTTTCAGTCACGCATTTACTCCATGACTGAAAGGTTGAAAAAACTTAAATTAACTTTTCAACAGCCAGTGTTACTTTCTGGGAATTGATATTCCATTCTTTTTCGTAACCCTGTACAGTATCAAACAGAACTTCTTTTGCCAATACATCGTGGCAAACTTCGTCTGTATGTGTTTTCATGATATTGGCAATGACATCATTACCTTTTACGCATACACGAATCTTATCTGTCACTTCAAATCCTGCTTCTTTTCTCATTGTCTGGATTTTGCTGATGATTTCTCTTACGAAACCTTCTTCGATCAGTTCCTGTGTCAGGTTTGTATCCAGTACAACTGCCAGATTGTTGTCAGATTCTGTTACATATCCTTCCATCTGTGCAGTTTCAATCAAGAGGTCTGCTTCTGTCAGGATTACTTCATTTCCATTGATATCCAGTTTCAATTCGCCATTTGCTCTCAATTCAGCCATTGCTTTGTTTCCATCCAATGCTGGAAGTGCCTGACGGATTCCACCCAGAAGTTTTCCATATTTTGGACCAACTGTCTTAAGCTGTGGTTTGAAGCTGTAAGAAATAAAGTTTTCAATATCATCTGTAAACTGAACAGATTTTACATTCAATTCATCTTCAACGATTGTTGTATAGAACTCAGACAATTCGTAGTTTGCTTTTACAAACATTTTAGCGATTGGCTGACGGTTTTTGATGTTTGCAGCATTTCTGCAAGCACGTCCCATAACAACGATTTCCAGAAGATGTTCCATGTTTTCTTCCAGTTCTTTATCAATCCATTCCTGATTTGCAACTGGGAAATCACACAAATGAATACTTTCAGGTGCTTCCTTGTCCAGGCTGCGAACCAGATTCTGGTAAATATCTTCTGTCATGAACGGAATCATTGGTGCAGCAACTTTGGAAATAGTTACCAGTGCTGTGTACAGAGTCATGTAAGCATTGATCTTATCCTGTTCCATACCTTTTGCCCAGAAACGTTCACGGCTTCTTCTTACATACCAGTTACTCATATCGTCTACAAATTCCTGCAGTGCTCTTGCAGCTTCTGGGATTTTGTAGTTTTCCAGACTGTTGTCTACTGTCTGAATTACAGTGTTCAGTTTAGATAACAGCCATTTGTCCATAACGGACAGTTTGTCATATTCCAGACTGTATTTTGTTGCATCAAATTCGTCAATATTTGCATACAGAACGAAGAATGCATATGTGTTCCACAGGGTGCTCATGAATTTTCTCTGACCTTCCTGTACGGCTTTTCCGTGGAAACGGTTTGGCAGCCATGGAGCACTATTAATATAGAAATACCAGCGGATTGCATCTGCCCCATATGTTTCCAATGCGTCAAATGGGTCTACGGCATTTCCTTTGGATTTACTCATCTTCTGACCGTTTTCATCCTGTACATGTCCCAGAACGATAACGTTTTCATAAGGAGCTTTGTTAAACAGCAGAGTAGATTCTGCAAGCAGAGAATAGAACCATCCACGAGTCTGGTCTACTGCTTCAGAAATAAACTGTGCAGGGAACTGCTGCTCAAACAGTTCTTTGTTTTCAAATGGATAATGATGCTGTGCAAATGGCATAGCACCGGAATCGAACCAGCAGTCAATAACTTCTGGTACTCTGTGCATTGGTTTTCCACATTCTGGACATGTAATTGTGATTTCATCAATGTATGGACGATGCAGTTCTACTGTCTTAGCTGCTTCGTTACCGCTCATTTCGAACAGTTCCTGACGGCTTCCGATAGAATGCATATGACCACATTCACATTCCCAGATATTCAGTGGTGTTCCCCAATAACGGTTTCTGGAAATACCCCAATCCTGTACATTTTCCAGCCAGTCGCCGAAACGTCCTTTACCAATACTTTCTGGAATCCAGTTGATTGTATTGTTGTTGCGGATCAAATCTTCTTTTACGGCTGTCATTTTGATGAACCAGGATTCTCTTGCATAATAGATCAGTGGAGTATCACATCTCCAACAATGAGGATAATCATGTTCAAATTTTGGTGCGTCGAACAGTTTTCCTTCTTTTTCCAGATCTGTCAGAACCATTGGGTCAGCTTTTTTCACAAATACACCAGCGTATGGTGTCTGTTCTGTCATTTCACCTTTTCCATTTACAAACTGTACAAATGGCAGGTTGTAGTCGCGGCCTACACGGTTATCGTCTTCACCAAATGCTGGTGCGATATGAACGATACCAGTACCGTCGCTCATAGTAACATAGTTATCACATGTTACAAAGAAGCCTTTCTTTTTCTGTTTTGCTGCAGCTTCACCAGTGCAAGCAAACAGTGGCTCGTATTCTTTGTATTCCAGATCTTTACCTACGTAAGTTTCCAGAATTTCGTATGCTGGAGTTTCTTCTGTTCCCAGTTTACCAAGAACTTTATCCAGCAGTGCCTGTGCCATGTAGTATGTGTATCCGTCAGCAGCTTTTACTTTGCAGTAAGTTTCGCTTGGATTCATACACAGTGCCACGTTGGATGGCAGTGTCCAAGGTGTAGTTGTCCATGCCAGGAAATAAGCATCTTCTCCTACAACTTTGAAACGTACGATTGCGGAACGTTCTTTTACAGCTTTGTAGCCCTGTGCCACTTCCTGAGAAGACAGTGGTGTTCCACAACGAGGACAGTAAGGTACAATTTTGAATCCTTTGTACAACAGTCCCTTATCCCAAATCTGTTTCAATGCCCACCATTCAGATTCGATATAATCATCATGGTAAGTAACGTATGGATTGTCCATATCTGCCCAGAAACCTACAGTACCTGAGAAATCTTCCCACATACCTTTGTATTTCCAAACACTTTCTTTACATTTGTCAATGAATGGAACCAGACCGTATTCTTCAATCTGTTCTTTTCCATCCAGACCCAACAGTTTTTCTACTTCAAGTTCTACAGGAAGTCCATGGGTATCCCATCCGGCTTTTCTAGGAACCATATACCCTTTCATTGTACGGTAACGTGGAATCATATCTTTGATAACACGAGTTAACACATGTCCAATATGTGGTTTACCGTTTGCTGTAGGCGGTCCATCATAAAATGTGTAGGTTTCTCCTTCTTTACGATGTTCCATACTTTTTTCGAAAATTTGATTTTCTTTCCAGAACTGTTCTGTTTTCTTTTCTCTTTCCACAAAATTCAGATTTGTTGATACTTTTTGATACATAGTAGGAACCTCCCTTCCTTATCTAAAATATGATAAAAACCTTTAACATTATTGTTTGCTTTTTTATTTTGTGAGCATCTTGTGAGATATGTCTTTTGAGACAACTTTTACAAGATTTCGGTGTGTTGCATTTTCTTATAAATATGTACGACTTACCCCAATTTATGTACATATATTGATTGATATAAAAAAGCCCTCGTCCTGTAACAGGACGAGGGCAAATTACCATCGTTATACCACCTCTTACAGCGTACGGGCTTTCACACCGATACACGTTCCCTTTAACGGCGGAAAACCGGCATCTCTTACTATAACTTCAGATAGCAACTCAAGAGGGATCTTCATCTGTTCTTACTTGTACCGGCCTCACACCATCACCGACTCGCTGAACCTTTCCAAACAGATTACTGTCTCTGTCATCGTTTTTGTCAAAATATAGCAACTGTCCATCACACACGAACAGTTATGGGATATTATAATCAATCTTGGAAAGAATTGTCAAGGTTATTTTTGTTTTTAATGGTGTACATTTCCCTTATTTTAAGGCTTTTTTGCACTTTTTCTCTCCACGCTTCATAATCCCTAGCCATCTTTCCCACATTCTGGTATAATATGCTCTAATATGAAAAGAAAAAGGAGATCTCTATGATTCGAAAACATATATGGAAAAGTGCTCTGTCTTTGTGCACAGCATTTCTTCTGGCATTTTCTCAGCCGCTTTCTGCTGCTGCCTCTGAAAATTCCGCTGTCACTGCGGAAGAAACGGAATCCACAGATGGCGAAACAGAAGAAGAACGTTTGGAGCCAGATGCCTACTTTGAACCAATTCAATCCAACGAAGTAGAGGGATGGCCGCAGGGACCTGCTGTGTGGGCGGAATCCGCAGTGGTGATGGATATTGACAGTGGTGCGTTTCTCTATTCAAAAAATACAGATGTTGCTAAATATCCTGCAAGCATCACCAAAATCATGACTACCCTTCTGGCACTGGAAAACTGCAGCCTTCGCGAGCGTGTGACATTTTCCAAAAATGCGATATATGGCATTGAGCGAAACAGTTCTCATATTGGCATCCGCCCCGGCGAAATCCTTTCTATGGAAGAATGTCTGTATGGCATGATGCTGGCGTCAGCCAATGAAGTTTGCCTTGCTGTAGCGGAACATGTTGCAGGCAGTGTGGATGCATTTGTGGAAATGATGAATCAAAAAGCCATCGAACTTGGCTGTACCAATACACATTTTACCAATCCAAATGGGCTTCCGGATGAGCAACATTATACAACCGCTCATGATATGGCATTGATTGCACAGGCCGCTTACCAAAACAGTACCTTCCGTACCATTTGCCAGACCGAAGTTTCTCACATTCCAACCACAAATATGTGCGGCGAAGAACGCTGGTTCCAAAACCACCATAAGATGCTTCTGGATGGTGAATTTCATTATGAGGGATGTACTGGCGGAAAGACAGGATATACACAGGCGGCTTTAAACACACTGGTTACCTATGCTGAAAGAGACGGGCGCCGTTTGCTGTGCGTTACCTTCCGCACAAACGGACGTCAGGTTTATACGGATACTGCTTCTCTTTTGGATTATGGTTTCAATAATTTTCAGAATATCACCTTGTATTCCCGCAGTACCAACAGCGCAGTAAATATGCTGTATCCATCCATTTATTTTGGACAGGCAATGACTGTAGATAAGATGCGTTCCAATTGTGTCGTGACTGTTCCTGCATCTGTCACACAGGACCAGCTTCAATTTGTGTCTTCTATGACAAATGGTGTGATCACGCACGACTATCAATATCATGGATATTCCGTAGGTGCAGAAACTGTTTCAGCAAATAATTTTATTTCCTTAATGTATGCTGGCGCCGGAATGGAGCTTCCCGATGCAAATTTCAATGGTCCTATTATAAATGCAGCTTCTATCGAAGCAATAACTACTACCGTTACACCATCAGAAAGCATACAAGAATCTGAGGTTTCTGCAGAACCACTTAGCCCTGATGAAACAATTACCATAGAAGCCACCCTTACTACGGAAGATACTGATACCACACTGTTATCTACATTTACCAATATAAAAGACTCTATTATTACAACAGCTGATTCTATCTTCCAAACCATCGCTCATTATGATTATGCAGCTCTATTTCAACAAATGCCTGCATATATTTATGGATTAATCATTTTACTTGCTGTTTTCCTCTTTATGGAAATATATTTCATTTTTCTTTATTTCAAACGTAGGAAAAAACGTCGCAAAACACGAGAACAAAGAAAGCGAGATCGAGAAAGTCAAAAATAGAGAGTTCAGATGAACTCTCTATTTTTTAATTTGTCCTTATGCATCTGACCGTATATCGTTTCTGGCCACCATAATTACACGTATACAGTGTTAAAT
>JAXJUX010000217.1:0-6486 GCA_036308845.1 Ruminococcus sp. | reverse complement strand
TAATCAAAGTGAGAAATATAACATTACAAGAGAATTGTTAGAAGAAATTGTTGCAGAAGATAATAAAGGAAGATATCGATTCAGTGAAGATGGAAAGAGAATCAAAGCCTGTCAGGGACATTCCATTGAATGGGTAGAACCAGAACTGACCTATGAACAGCCGCCAGAATTTTTGTATCATGGTACGACACGTGAGGCATGGAAATTAATCAACGAGACAGGTGGTTTGAAGAAAATGAAACGCCATGCAGTACATATGCAGGAAGAAGAAGAAAAAGCATGGCACTGCAAGAAGATGGCGTTCTATTCCTGTATTATTGAAAATTTCAGCTGGTGAGATGTATCGTGACGGTTTCGTATTTGGAAAATCAGATAATGATGTCTGGTGTACGGAGCATGTTCCGTTGCAATATATATCCAATCAAATGACAAGGAAATAATAAAAGATATGAAAAAGATTTCTAAGATTAATCATCTGAGAAATCTTTTTTGTCCTAAATAGATTCCTTCAAGAGGGGAGAAATGATATAATTTAAAATATGACAAAAATACTAGGAGGAATCATATGGCTCTTGCACTAAATGATAAATTGGTTGTAGGGATTTCATCCAGAGCGTTGTTTGATTTGGAAGTGGAAAATCAAATTTTTGTGGAACAGGGATGGAAAGCATACGCAGAATACCAGAAGGAACATGAAAATGATGTGTTAAAACCGGGTACAGCCTTTCCACTGATTAAGGCATTACATAAATTAAATACAGATGACAAACAGCGAGTAGAAATTATTATTATTTCAAGAAATAGTGTGGATACCAGTTTACGCATTTTTCATTCAATCAAACATTATGGATTGGATATTCGCAGAGCTGCATTTGTTGGTGGTGCACCTATTAAAGAATACTTATTGGCATTTCAGACGGATCTATTCCTTTCGGCTTACGAAGAAGATGTACAGGAAGCAATTAATTGTAACATAGCAGCAGGAATCATTTGTTCACATACAGAATTACCAATCGATCCTATGGAAGAAATCAAACAGATTCGAATTGCGTTTGATGGGGATGCAGTGATTTTTTCAGATGAATCGGAGAGAATTGTACAGACGGAAGGCTTTGCAGCATTTGTGAAACATGAAGAGGAAAATGCGAAAAAACCGCTTCCGGAGGGGCCATTTGCTAAGTTATTAAAAATGATTTCTACCATTCAAAATGAATTTCCGAAAAATGACGTGCCCATTCGAACTGCGTTGGTAACAGCAAGAAGTGCACCTTCCCATGAACGGGTGATTCGTACACTAAGAGCATGGGATATTCGTATCGATGAAGCGTTTTTCCTTGGAGGAATTGAGAAAAGTGAAGTATTAAAAGCTTTTGGTGCACATATCTTTTTTGATGATCAGGCTGTGCATATTGAAACAGCTTCAAAATTGGTTCCGGCTGCACGTGTACCATATAAGAATACTGATGAAAAGTTAGAACAGCTGGAAATAAAGATTAGTAATTTTGGTATGTAGGTTTTAAGAAAAACGCAGCAACAGTTTCCGGAAGGTTAACAAAAAGAAATTGTGAAAGGTTTGAAGTGGCGGAAAAAAGTTGAATAGATAAATGGTCAAGTTAAAATAAAACCAACTGGTGTACAATATGATTGGGCACCAGTTGGTTTACATTCAAAGAGGTAATTGACTAGAAAAAGAAGTATTAACTTAAGATAATGGAGCCGCTGTATCCAACTGCTGTTTCGGAACTACCAGTTGTTCCAGTTATTTTGGTACTAGACCTTGCCCTATAAGTACCACCTGACCCGAGTCCAGAGACAGAAACGGTTTTCGTCATTTTACTTATGTTTGTTGCAGAAACAGTTGTAGATCCTACATCTGTCCACGTTCCGCTTACTAATTTTTGTAAGGTAATAATTGACTGTATAGAAGCCACTGTCTGCGTACAGTTTACGCTTACTTGCAAATATACTTTTCCAGTAGAAACTTCACTGATGCGGGTTGTAATAGTGGAATAATAAATTCCACGTGGAGTTATGTCTGAATTGCCTGATTCGATATATTCATCGGTTTCAACTGGAATCAATTCGTATTGTTCGTCAGTGAGTGTAGCATTCTGAGCATATACGTTGGATGGAATACTTGAAAAAAGAATAACAGTCAGTAATATACTTGCTATTTTTTTGAGTTTTTTATTCATATAGTTCTCCTATTCATAATATATATTTTGGGCAATGGTTTCACATAAATCTAATGGTAAAATTCCATCAAAATGCAATTTACAGTGTTCTGTTTTAATAGAAAAATAAAAGTTGTCGTTTATATTATTTTCTGTATTTTGATAGATGTTGACAGTTTGGGATAATAATGTATTAGTAATCGTGGATACATTTGTATTTTCATATACAGTACCAGAACCATTATTATCATATAAAAATTCTTGAAATATATTGATATAGCCATATTCTGTATTCAGTGTAATGGTTAGATATTTGAATTCCTGGTTGTATTTCGCTTCGTAGATTTCATAAGCAGGAAAGACATCTTTCACATAGAACATTGGTATTTTGAGATCAGCATGTATTTCAGAAAAGAGTTCATCAAGCGTAGCACTTGTATAATAAACTTCGAGAGAGGTTATTTCGTTTTGCAATTCAATTTGTTCTGCAGTACCATGAATATCGTGGTTTGAGTTTGACACTTGAATCGTATTCTGAAAATGCTTAACAATCTCAATCCCATCAACCTCTGTCGTCAACATCCCTCCACAAACACCTAGCATCAACACCAATTCAGCTGCCTTCACTAGTCTGTGTTTCCTTCGTTCCATCGCCTTTTTATGTAGTATCGCATTCATTGTTTTGCGAAAGTCTTCGTCCCATTGAGGGGGAATGGAAAAATCGTGCTTTTTTTTATCTTCTTCAAATTTCTGAAGCATTTTTTCAAATTCTTCCATAGAAGTATTGTATTCCTCAGGGACTTTCTTATTGCGTTTGTTCTTCCACAAGTCTTTCACCTCCTTGTAAGCGCGGACAATGCTTTGATGTCTTGATTTTATTATAGAGATTTTGTTGGTGCAACTTGATATTGGTGATGGGAGTTAAGTTTCGTACGACATTTTTCGACAAATCGAAAGAAAAGAAGTGACTTCTTGAAATCAAAACTATTTTGGAACAACAAAAATTGTTAGGGTAAATGATACTGTATTGAATTAAATGAAATAATACAAAAATTGCGAATATCTTGAATATATAAAATATTACAGCATAAATATGCAAAAAAATCTTGACGAATGCTGTAAGTAAGAGTAAAATTCACTTTACTTCGTTAATGAGTTACAACGAAAGAGATACTTAGAAAATGCTCGGATGGAAGCGTAATATTGTCCGTCTCCGTAGATGGGGCGGATTTTCTTTTGGAAAACCATTCGTAAGTTTGAATAAGTATTGAGGGAAATTATTGAGGAGGAGAAATTATGAAAGCCTACAAAAAACTCATGAACGCAATCGCAGCAGTTGAAAAATTCGTACTTATTATAACAACGCTGCTGATTCTCGTTTTGACAGTGGGAAATGTATTTTCTCGCTATGTCATTCATCGTTCCTGGTCTTTTACAGAGGAACTTGTAGTAGCAGTGTTCGTTTTGATTACACTGTTGGCAGCAGCCTTGAGCTGTAGAGAGGGGAAACTGGTAAATCTTACGCTCGTGACAGATCTTTTACCAGAAAAAATGAAAAAAGCATCTGTAATTCTTGTAACTGTTTTAAGTGTGATTTTTTCGGCCGTTTTATTCAAATACGGACTGGATAAAGTTATCACACAGCTGGAAAATGGAAAGCGTACCTTTGTATTAAACTGGCCTGAATGGATTTTCTGGTCATTTGTTCCAATTGGTGCAGCTTGCATGATTCTTCATTTTATTGAATACTGTGTGGATTTTTTCACAAAAGATAAGGAGGAAGAATAATGGTTAGTGCTGTACTTTTTATTTCGTTTTTTATTTTTCTGATTATTGGTGTTCCGATTAGTATTTGTCTTGGATTATCATCCGTTTGTGCAATTTTATATTCCGGAACTTCTTTGACAATCGTAGCTACAAATATGTACTCTGGTATTAGTAAATTCCTGTTGTTAGCGATTCCGTTCTTCGTATTGTCAGGTAATATTATGGCAAAAGCAGGTATTTCCAAACGATTGATTAAATTTGTTGATACCTGTGTGGGTCATAAACGTGGTGGTATCGCTATCGTATGTGTAATCGTCGCATGTTTCTTCGGAGCGATTTCTGGTTCTGGTCCTGCTACAGTAGCAGCACTTGGAGCAGTCTTGATTCCTGCGATGATTGACAGTGGATTCTCCGCACCGTTCTCTACGGCGCTTATGGCTACGGCAAGTTCGATTGCCATTGTCATACCGCCGAGTATTGCGTTTGTCGTATATGCATCCATTACAGGTGTTTCCATTGCTGATATGTTTTCCGCTGGTATTGTGCCTGGTATTTTGATGGGTGTAGCTCTTGTGTTCGTCGTTATGTGGGAAGCACGCAAGAAAGATATTCAGATTGCAAAAGAAAAAGCATCTGCAAAACAACGTTGGCTTGCATTTAAAGATGCATTCTGGGGATTCTTGATGCCAGTAATCATTCTTGGCGGTATTTATGGAGGAATCTTTACACCAACAGAAGCTGCCGCAGTGTCTGTAGTATACGGACTGTTTGTTGGTATGGTCGTTTACAAAGAAGTATCTTGGAAAGATTTGATTGATATTTTGATTGATTCTGCAAAAACAACAGGTGGAATCATGATTATCGTAGCAAGTGCATCCTTGTTCTCCTTTGTTTGTACCAAATTTGGTATTGCAGAAGCAGCTTCTGCATTGCTTGGAAAAGTGGCAGTAAATCAGTTTGTATTCCTTCTGATCTGTAATATTATTTTCTTGATTGCAGGATGCTTTATCGATGCAAACTCCGCAATGTATATCTTTATTCCAATCATGCTTCCGGTATGTAAAGCATTGGGATACGATGTTGTTGCATTCGGTGTTATGGCAACTATAAACCTTGCGATTGGACAGGTAACTCCACCGGTAGGTGTAAACCTTTTCGTTGCTATTGGAGTGAAAATTAAAAAAGGCGTTCAGGTTACACTGCAGCAGATTTCCAAAGCAGTGGTACCTCAGATTATTGCAAGTGTAATCGTGTTGTTGGTGGTTACTTATATTCCTCAGATTTCTGTAACGCTTCCAAAAGTATTTGCGGGTGATACATATTCAGGTGCTGTTACGACTGCGAGCGGAAATACTTCAGACGGTTATGATACAAGTTATTTTGATACGGTTGCAGATTACAGTGACTTGGATTGGCCGGAAATGACACTCAACTTTGCATGTTCTACTACAGATACCAGTACTTGGGCACTTGCAGGAGCAAAATTCGGTGATTTGATGGAACAGGCAACTGGTGGTAAAATTACGGTGAATGTATATGCTGCTGACCAGTTAACAAATGGAAACCAGTCCGAAGGTATTCAGGCATTGATGAATGGAGATCCGGTACAGATTTCCATGCATAGTAACTTGATTTACTCTGCATTTGATGCAAGATTTAATGTGGTATCTTTACCATTTATCTATAATTCTCTGGAAGATGCCGATGCCAAGTTTGATGGAGAAGCCGGAGAAATGATGAAGGAAATTTTGAATGAATATGGACTTCATTGTATGGGTATTGCAGAAAATGGTTTCCGTCAGCTTACCAATAATGTGAGAGAAATCAAATCCGTTGAGGATATGAAAAACTTAAAAATTCGTGTTGCAGGTTCTAACCTCCTGATGGAATGTTATAAACTGTGGGGCGCAGACGCTACAAACATGAACTGGTCCGAAACTTACACAGCATTACAGCAGAATACAGTTGAAGGACAGGAAAATCCATTGCCGGCAATTGATTCTGCAAGTGTACAGGAAGTACAGGATTACTGCTCTATGTGGAATGCAATCTATGACTGTCTGTTCTTCTGTATGAATCAGGAAATCTATGACAGCTTCACACCAGAACAGCAGGCTGTTATCGATGAAGTTGGTCAGAAAGCAGTGGAATATCAGCGTTATATCAACCGTGCAGGAGACGATGAAATCAAAGATCGCTGGACAAACGAAGATGGTGTAACCATTACAGCATATGAAGATATTGATATCGATTCCTTCAAAGCAGCAGTAGAAGGCGTAGATGAATGGTATATTACTGAACTGGAAAAACAGGGATTTGAAAATGTAGAAGAACTGGTTGAAGCTTTCACAAAAAATGTAGCAGCTCCAACTATGGATGATTATAGTTCTCTGGATTGGCCGGAAATGACTATGAACTTTGCTTGTTCTACAACTGATACAAGTACATGGGCGCTTGCCGGAGCGAAATTCGGTGATTTGATGGAACAGGCAACTGGAGGTAAAGTAAAGGTTAACGTATATGCGGCTGACCAGTTGACAAACGG
>JAXJUX010000216.1:0-8341 GCA_036308845.1 Ruminococcus sp. | reverse complement strand
GCTATGCGCCATGCGGACGTAGAAGAGCTGAGTCAGATTGATGGAATCGGTGAAGTAATTGCCAAAGCATTTGTAGATTATTTTGCAAAGGAAGAAAACAGTGTGCGTTTCGATCATCTTCTGACAGAGGTGGAAATCGAGCAGGAAGAAATCGATGAAGCAGGGCAGACCTTGGAGGGCAAGGTATTTGTAGTGACAGGAAGTCTGGAACACTTCGGTAGCAGAAATGAACTGAAAGACATCATTGAGAAGAAGGGTGGTAAGGTAACAGGAAGTGTTACTTCAAAAACAGACTGTCTGATTAATAATGATATTGCATCAAATTCATCAAAAAATAAAAAAGCAAAAGAATTACAGATACCTATTGTGACAGAAGAAGAGTTTATGACACAGTATCTTGGAATGGAGATATAGGAGGGGTTTTGATATGCCAATTAAAATACAAAGTGATTTACCGGTAAAAGAAATTTTGGAACATGAGAATATATTTGTCATGGATGAAACCAGAGCATTGCAGCAGGACATTCGTCCGATTCAGATTTTGATCTTGAATCTGATGCCATTGAAAGAAGAAACAGAACTGCAGCTTTTGCGTTCTCTTTCCAATACTCCATTGCAGATTGATGTGACATTCATGGCGGTTTCCAGCCATGAATCCAAAAATACATCCCGAAGCCATCTGAACAAGTTTTATCTGGAATTTTCACAGGTAAAAGACAAAAAATATGATGGTATGATCATTACGGGAGCACCTGTAGAGCAGATGGAATTTGAAGAAGTGGATTACTGGGAAGAACTGGTAGAAATTATGGAATGGACTAAGAGCCATGTACACTCTACCATACATCTTTGCTGGGGTGCGCAGGCGGCTTTATATTACCACTATGGTCTGAAAAAAGTGCCGCTTCCGGAAAAACGATTTGGTCTGTTCTGGCACAAAGTACAAAACAGAAAAATTCCGCTGGTAAGAGGATTTGACGATATTTTCCTCGCACCACATTCCCGCCACACCGATGTGCCGCCACAGGATATTCATAATTGCGAGGCACTGACGGTTCTGGCAGAATCCGATGAGGCAGGCGTATTCCTTTGCATGGCAATGGACGGACGCCAGATCTTCCTGATGGGACATCCGGAATACGACCGTGTGACTCTGGATGGGGAATACAAACGAGACAAGGGAAAAGGACTGGATATCCAGATTCCAAAGAATTACTACCCGGATGATAACCCGGAAAATATGCCGCTGTTGATGTGGAGAGCACATGCGAATAATCTGTATACGAACTGGCTCAATTATTACGTATACCAGACGACTCCATATGATCTGTATGGGACTCCATTTTAAAATCGAATGTGGTTGCTATAATTTACCAGAATCAGCTAAAAGGATAATTAAACATAACCCCTCCGAACGATTGTCGGAGGGGTTGTGTAATTTGTAGGTTTTTTATTAAAGGTATATGGATTATGTGAAAAATGCAAGAGCGAAACATGTCGAATATAATTTTTCTAAGAAAACCATTTTTCCTCTTGCAAATCTTAAAATTTCATGTAAAATAGTATAGGACTAATTAGAAACCGGTGGACTGGAAACAGACCCCCGGTTTTTAAATGAGAGAATAAGAAACTTAGCAACCGATGTTTTTTAGTGAGAAAAGGATTGAGATAACATGATTGCAGCAAATAATGTAACATTACGAATTGGGAAAAAAGCTTTATTTGAAGATGTAAATATTAAATTCACAGAAGGAAACTGTTATGGTTTGATTGGTGCCAATGGTGCTGGTAAATCTACATTCCTGAAGATTCTTTCCGGACAGCTGGAAACAACACATGGAGATATCACAATCACTCCAGGACAGCGTCTGTCCTTCCTGCAGCAGGACCATTTCAAATACGATGCATATCCAGTACTGGATACTGTTATCATGGGAAATGCCCGTCTGTACGAAATCATGAAAGAAAAAGAAGCTATTTACTGTAAAGAAGACTTTACAGATGAAGATGGTATCCGTGCAAGCGAACTGGAAGGTGAATTCGCTGAAATGGATGGATGGAACGCAGAATCTGACGCAGAACAGCTGCTGAATGGTCTTGGTATTCCTACAGAAATGCATTACATGCAGATGGCAGATCTGAACGGTAGTGAAAAAGTGAAAGTATTGCTGGCACAGGCACTGTTTGGTAACCCAGACATCTTGCTCCTCGACGAACCTACCAACCATTTGGACCTGGATGCTATCGCATGGCTGGAAGAATTCCTGATCAACTTTAACAATACCGTTATCGTTGTATCCCATGACCGTTACTTCCTGAACAAAGTTTGTACACATACAGCAGATATCGACTATGGAAAAATCCAGTTGTATGCTGGTAACTACGATTTCTGGTACGAATCCAGTCAGTTGATCGTAAAACAGATGAAAGAAGCGAACAAAAAGAAAGAAGAAAAAATCAAAGAATTGCAGGAATTTATTTCCCGATTCAGCGCGAACGCTTCCAAATCCAAACAGGCTACTTCTCGTAAGAAAGCTCTGGAAAAAATTCAGTTGGATGAAATTCGTCCATCCAGCAGAAAATACCCATATATCGATTTCCGTCCAAACCGTGAAATCGGTAACGAAGTACTGATGGTAGAAAATCTGTCTAAAACAATTGACGGTGTAAAAGTTCTGGATAACCTGACATTTACACTGGGCAGAGAAGATAAAGTTGCATTTGTTGGTGGTAACGAACTGGCAAAAACAACACTGTTCAAAATCCTGATGGGAGAAATGGAACCAGACGAAGGAAATTACAAATGGGGTATCACAACTACTCAGGCATATTTCCCAAAAGACAGCACACAGGAATTTGATAACGATCTGGTAATCGCTGACTGGCTGCAGCAGTATTCTGAAATCAAAGACGTCACATACGTACGTGGTTTCCTTGGAAGAATGCTGTTCGCTGGTGAAGACGGCGTGAAGAAAGTAAAAGTACTTTCCGGTGGAGAAAAAGTTCGTTGTCTGTTATCCAAGATGATGATTTCCGGAGCAAACGTATTGGTTCTGGACGAACCGACCAACCACCTGGACATGGAATCCATCACAGCATTGAACAACGGTCTGATCAAATTCAAAGGTGTTATCCTGTTTGCTTCTCATGACCACCAGTTTGTAGAAACAACTGCAAACCGTATCATGGAAATTCTGCCAAACGGTACACTGATTGATAAGATCACAACTTACGATGAATATCTGGCAAGCGATGAAATGGCTAGAAAACGTCAGGTATATATGATGAAAGGTGAAGATAACTAATTTTATCTGTTGAAAAATACAAGGGGAATGCACGATTAAGATGCATCCCCCTTGTTGTTGTTTTGGGACATTTGAAAACTCGTTCATATGTTCATTAGTGAAAAGAAAGGAAAAATAACATGACAGAATGGTTAAATACACTAGCTGAATGGATTCAGCAATATATGTGGCTGGCACCGGTATTGGCCTTGGCAGCGGGAGTGATTACTTCTTTGACCCCTTGTTCATTATCCAGCGTGCCTATGGTCATTGCTTATATCGGCGGTTCTGCAAAACAGGATACGAAAAAAGCATTTCGATTATCTTTGACTATGGCAGTCGGACTTGCCATGACATTTTTGATTTTTGGAGCATTGGCGTCTGTGATCGGACACTATATGCATGAAATCGGTGCCATCTGGTATCTGATTTTAGGCTTTGTTATGATTTTGATGGCGCTGCAGATGTGGGGTGTGATTAAGCTTATTCCTAATCATCCACATGATCATGGAAAAGGGGAAGCACACCCGGAACATGGATGTGAATGCCGCAATCAGGAACATAATCATGAAAAAGAACATCATCATGGACACTCTCACGGACATGTGCATGGACATCACAAACATGAACATCCAACACACTGCGAAGAAGGTGATGGACAGTGCCATTGCGGACCGAAGGTAAGCAAAAAAGGATATCTTGGTGCGTTGCTTGCAGGTATGATGAGCGGGGCAGTTGCTTCTCATTGTTCTACACCGGTTATGATTGCACTGTTGGCAATGGTTGCAGAAGCGGACAATAGCCTGTGGGGGATTTTCCTGTTGATCATGTTCTCAGTGGGACATAGTATTTTGATTGTGATAGCAGGAACAAGCTACAGTGTAGTGGAAAATTGGATGTATAATCCAAAATACGAAAAAATCAGCAGAATCCTGCGCGCCGTTATGGGCGTTTTGATCCTGCTGATCGGAATTGCAATGATTGCAAATGGCTTGCATCATGAAGGCTAATTATCCGATAAAATTTTGCAGACATGCTTCAAATTTCTGAAAAAATTGTTCTGCATGATAGCCATCATTGACTGCATGATGAAATTCTACGGTTACTGGCATTTTCATTTGTCCATTCACCTCGTGGTATTTTCCAATCATAACGAATGGAACAAAGCTGGTGTTTGGAGTGCCATAATTGGTAAATGAAGTTGGTTTTGAATAGCTGAGACCGGAATGGCTGGTATTTGGCATGATGGAGATATGGACATTGTCCCTTGCTCCGCTTTTGTCAAAATACAGGCTGTCTCCGTTCTCGGCTTTTTCTTTATCTTCAAGAAATTGCTGATAAAATGTGGAAAAATCGTCCGAATACAGGGTTCTCTGGTGGGTAAACAGATGGTTGCTGTTCTTACGAAGCAGAGTATAATGTGCCTGTACCTGATCCCAGTAACCAATCACGCCATCAATTTTGGCATATCTGTAATCCTGATTTTCGTTTACTGTTTTAGCAATACAGTAACAAATGGATGGATAAAATTTGTACTGTTTTTCCTTTAAGATCCGAAGAAAATGGGTAACATCTACTTCAACGGTCAGACAGTACAGGTATCCATCAAAGGCTTCATAGATTTCTTTGCGATCCCAGGCATTGTAATCAATTGGATGAAACATGGAAAATCCTCCTGTAAAAATATAGTATGGGTAAGAATTTGGCTATGCGAGATTTTCCGCGCGTGAGCAGACTGCAAAGCAGTAACTTCTCTGCGAACTGCGCGTCTTCCGAGCAAAACGAGTTTCCTATGATAAAAAAATGCGAAGCACACCCAGTCAGGAATGCTTCGCATAAACATTGTCAATTACAGCAAAGAAGCAGCATCTTCATCAATAACGATAGTTACATCCTGATGGAACTGCAGGATAGAAGCTGGTACCTGTGGAACAACTGGTCCGAAGAACGCTTTTTTCACGATTTCAGCTTTGTCTTTTCCACTTGCAACCAAAAGAACTTTCTTTGCGTTCATGATTGTTCCGATACCCATGGTATAAGCCTGTGTTGGAACGTCATCGATGGATGCGAAGAAGCGAGCATTTGCTTTGATTGTGCTTTCCTGTAAATCTACACAATGTGTTGCTTTTGGGAATTCATCTGCTGGTTCATTGAAACCGATATGTCCGTTGTGTCCCAATCCCAGAAGCTGTAAATCTACGCCGCCGTAGCTTTTTACGATTTCTTCGTAATCAGCACAAGCTTTGTCAGAATCTGGTTCCATACCGTTTGGTACATGAGTTCTGGATTTGTCAATATTTACATGATTGAACAGATTATCATTCATGAAATAGATATAACTCTGATCGTTGTCATGATCCAATCCACGATATTCATCCAGGTTAACTGTAGAAACCTGAGAAAAATCCAAATCCCCTTTGTTGTACCAGTCTACCAGGTTTTTGTATGTACCGATTGGTGTGGAACCTGTAGCAAGACCCAGAACACAATTTGGTTTGGAAATGATCTGTGCGGAGATAATATTAGCAGCTTTTCTGCTCATATCATCATAATTTTTAGTAATGATAATTCTCATGGTAATTGCCCCCTTAGATTGATTCTTTTCGTTATTAATAAACTATCGTATTTGAGAGAAAAATGCAAGATAATTATGGAAAAATGATATTTTGGATGGTAAAAGAAAAAATGTGCTTGAGTTTTTGAAGTGATAAAATATAATAATAGAAGAAAACTCCGTAACAAAAGCAATGATCAGAGCTATCCCTTGTGGCGGAAAAGATGAAATAAAAACATGCCGCAGAAAGGAAATATATGAACAAAAATGACATTTACGCCATATATGGTACTGAATATAAAGAAATGACAAAAGAATTGTTGGAACAGGCGAATTTGCAGGAACAGGTTGCAAATAAAAATAGTCGCATTGGCATCAAACCGAATCTGGTGTCTCCATCGGAGGCCTCCTGGGGAGCAACCACTCATCCGGAAGTTGTTGCCGGAATCATAGAGTACCTGCAAAAATATGGATTTACGAATATTGTAATGTTAGAAGGCTCCTGGGTGGGGGATAAAACACAGGATTCCGTGGAAGTATGTGGATATGATGTATTATCGGAACGATACGATGTTCCATTTTTGGATATGCAAAAAGATACGGCTTCTATTCATGATTGTGCAGGATTGGAATTGAAAATCTGCGATCAGGCGAGGGCATTGGATTTTTTAATTAATGTTCCTGTGATGAAAGGGCATTGTCAGACAAAGATTACCTGTGCATTGAAAAATATGAAAGGGCTGATTCCAAACACAGAGAAGCGCCATTTCCATGCCATGGGGCTTCACAAGCCGATTGCCCATTTGGCAGCGGGACTGCATCAGGATTTTATTGTGGTGGATAATATTTGCGGTGACTGGGATTTTGAAGATGGCGGCAATCCAGTTGTGATGAATCGGATTTTGGTAGGAAGTGATCCGGTACTGATTGATGCCTGGGTTTGCGAACAAATGGGATATCAGGTGGAAGAAGTTCCGTATATCGTAGAGGCTGAAAAAATAGGTGCTGGCTGTGCTGACTGGAAGAAAGCAAATTTTGTGGAATTGAATCAGCCGGAACAAGTCGCAGAAGTGTCAAAAAAACGAAAAATCGTGGAACTGCGTGATGCGGTAGAAGAAGTGGAATCCTGCAGTGCCTGTTATGGATATTTGATTCCGGCACTGGATCAGCTAAAGAAAGAAGGATTGCTGGAAAAATTGGATGTGAAAATTGCCATCGGACAGGGATATCGTGGAAAAACAGGCGAGTTGGGAATCGGTCAGTGTACACACAAATTCAAACATCATTTGGGAGGCTGTCCGCCTACCGAACAGCAGATTTACGAGTTCTTAAAAAACTATCTGGAACAGTAAATTGTTGCTAATTTCAAAAAAATGAAAAAAATTCAAAAAAACACTTGCAATTCTGTTGGAACCATGGTAATATAAGTTTCGTTCCAAGGGAACACAAGAAACGCCGATGTGGCGGAATTGGCAGACGCACTTGACTCAAAATCAAGCGGTTAACAGCCGTGCCGGTTCGAGTCCGGCCATCGGCATATAGAGAGAGTTCTGATTTTCAGAGCTCTCTCTTTTGCTATCTACCAATTTAAAAGGGTATTGGTTTAGTGTAAAGGGGAAGGAGAAAAAAGGTTACATGGAACGACATGCATTTGCGATGAAAGTAAAAAAAGGACAGATGGCAGATTTCAGATCCGGACTGGGAAAAATCTGGAAGGAATTTACTACATATTTAGATGAACACAACATGACAAATTTTAGCATGTGGAATGCTGAGGATTTGGTTTTTGGATATTATGAGACAAAAGATGGATTTGTATTTTCTGAAGAGGACAGGGAACGGACAATGCAGTGGCAGGAACTGTATGGAGATTCTTTTACGTGGATTTCCACACCATTTGAAGAAATGCGCCTGATGTATCATGATTTTGGTTATGTACGCGAAAGCAAGGAGTTGATTCGTCATCGCGTATTTATGACAAAACTGGTTCCAGATGCAGAGGAAGAGTATAAAGCACGCCATGATGCGTTGGTAGAAGCAAGAAATGGAAAAATAACCGAAGGTCCGGACAGTAATTTTTCCATTTGGAGTGCAGGCGGTTATATTTTTGGGTATGATGAAATTGATACCACAATGGAACGTGACCGAACGAAAGAAGATGACGATGCAGATATTGCATGGGAAACGAAGATGTTTGAAATTATGAGCTGGATTACCAATGATGTGGATTGGATTAGTGGAGAACATCATGAGACGATAAAAAGGATTGCATATCATAATTAATTCTTATTTGTAATTCGGAGGGGACGGACGCAGATAATTGCTATTGCTTTTCAATAACAGGCCGCTCCTTCTCAAATCTTTTCTAAGATTGACTAAATTGACGCTCAGGAACGCCTTCGCGCCAAAGTCAATCTAAGAAAAGGATTTTCGAACTCGCTGTTCCCCAATGTTATTGAAAAGCAATAGCAATTATCTGCTGTACTCCTCATGAAATAAATGG
>JAXJUX010000215.1:0-2131 GCA_036308845.1 Ruminococcus sp. | reverse complement strand
TTCACCAACATCCAATTTCCAGGATCGTGTTGGAGGAATTGCTTTCTATCGTCTGCTTGAAAAAATTTATGGCGATTATGAAAATGAAAAAGAAACATTAAAAGCGAATCTGAAAAAACTGATGCATCTGATTTTCCGTCCGGAAAATATGTTTGTGGATGTGACCACAAATGAAGATGGATTTGCAGATATCGAAGCAAATATTGCGAAGCTGCAGGAGGTACTGTATCAAAATCCGGTAGAAACAGGACAGATTCAGTACGATTATGAGCAGAAAAATGAAGGATTTTCCACTGCGGGACAGGTACAGTATGTGGCTGTCAGCGGGAACTTCAAAAAAGCCGGTCTGCCATACAATGGTGCGCTGCGCATTTTGAAGGTGATTTTGAGCTATGATTATCTGTGGATGAATATTCGTGTGAAAGGCGGCGCATACGGATGTATGAGCAATTTCAAACGAAACGGAGATTGTTTCCTTGTGTCTTACCGCGATCCGCATCTGAAAAATACATTGGGTGTATTTGAAGGGACTACAGAATATTTGCAGCAGTTTGAGGCTGATGAGCGAGAAATGACAAAATATATCATTGGAACCATCAGCGAACTGGATACCCCATTGACACCATCTTCTCAGGGCGCTTTGGGTATGAATGCGTGGTTCGCGGGACTTACCAGAGAGGAACTGCAAAAAGAAAGAGATGAGATTTTGAACGCACAGCCAGAAGATATCCGTAAATTATCTGCATGGATAACGGCAATGCTGGAACACAACAATATTTGTGTTGTGGGAAGCGAAACGATGCTGAAAAAAGATGGCGATGTGCTGAAACATATCGAACCATTGTGCTCATAAATAGTTTGTGAATGTTTGCGTGGCAGGAGTTTTGAAAAGGAATGCCTGCAAACGGTTACGCATGTTTTCAGAAAGGGATAAGTAAATACATGAAAGATACGTTTAAATCAGGATTTGTGGCAATTATCGGAAGACCAAATGTTGGAAAATCTACACTGATGAATCATTTGATCGGTCAGAAAATCGCGATCACATCCAATAAGCCACAGACAACTAGAAACAGAATTCAGACCGTATATACCTGTGAAGACGGACAGATTGTGTTCCTTGACACACCGGGAATCCACAAAGCAAAAAATAAACTGGGCGAATATATGGTAAATGTTGCACAGCAGACCTTAAAAGATGTAGATGTAATCATGTGGCTCGTGGAACCAACCACTTATATTGGCGCAGGTGAAAAACATATTGCAGAACAGCTGGAAAAAACAAATCTGCCGGTTATTCTTGTAATTAATAAAGTAGATACTATTAAAAAAGAAGAAATTCTGCAGGTTATCGATACGTACCGTAAAATTTACGATTTTGCGGAAATCGTTCCTGTGTCTGCTCTGCGCGGACAAAATACAGATGATATTATTCAGTGTCTGTTCAAATATATGCCATACGGCCCAATGTTTTACGATGAAGATACCGTTACAGACCAGCCGGAACGACAGATTGTTGCCGAAATCATCCGTGAAAAAGCACTGCATGCACTGGATGAAGAAATTCCACATGGAATCGCTGTTACAATTGAAAAAATGAGAGAACGCAAAAATCAGGATATTATTGATATCGAAGCAACGATTATTTGTGAACGTGATTCTCACAAAGGTATCATCATTGGGAAACAGGGCTCTATGCTGAAAAAAATCGGCAGCAATGCCCGTTTTGAAATTGAAAAAATGCTGGAACAGAAAGTAAATCTGCGTATCTGGGTAAAAGTGCGTAAAGACTGGCGCGACAGTGATATTCAGATGAAAAACTTTGGTTATAACAGAAAAGAGATTTAATTTCTATGAGTGAATCCATAATTGTTACCGGTATGGTACTGCAGGCAGCACCGGTAGGAGATTATGACAAGAGAATGGTGGTTCTTACAAAAGAACGTGGGAAAATCACCGTATTTGCCAGGGGTGCCCGTAAAAGTACCAGTCCCTTTTTGGCAATTGCCAATCCATTTGTGTTTGGAAGTTTTCAAGTATATGAAGGGAAAACGGCATATACATTGGTACAGGCGAATATAAAAGAGTATTTTACAGATTTGGCGACAAAACAGCCGGGTGTTTACTACGG
>JAXJUX010000214.1:0-2885 GCA_036308845.1 Ruminococcus sp. | reverse complement strand
GAGTGAAATCTCAATTGAGACGCTATATGGTGCTGGGATCCGGCAATGTAAAAAAGACAACCATTACGATTGGTGATATTGAACTGGATGATGCAGCTAAAAGTGTAAAACTTATGGGCGAGCCGGTAAATCTGACACCGAAAGAATATGGGATTCTGAAATTTCTGATGGAGCATCCAAAACAGGTTTTTTCACCAAAACAGATTTATAGCCAGGTTTGGAATGAGTGTGCATTTGGGACAGAAGGGACCATTGCGGTGCATATTCGGCATTTAAGAGAAAAAGTGGAAATCAATCCGGATGAACCTCGCCATTTAAAGGTCGTCTGGGGGCAGGGGTATAAAATTGAATAAGGTTTGAGAAAGGTGTGTGTTGTATGAATAGACTAAAAGACAATATTTTTGCCAAAATATTTATTTTTATTATTTTGCAGGTGTCAATAGTTGCTGCATCGATGTCCGGAGTGATTATTGGAGTCAATGCATATATGGGATGGTATTCAGCAGGCAGTAATCAGGTGCATGAATCAGTGCTTTCTGATGAGGCATGGAATGTGTTATATGAAATACATGACAGGATGTATTATGAGGTTACTTATAATGAAAATGATACTAACTGGCATGAATATCTTCTGAAAGACACAGAAATCCCTGAAGGTGTGGGGTATGAGCTGAAGTTTGCTGACGAGGTTGCTGATAGTGATATAACTGACCTTTCGGAAATAAGTCTGAAAAAGAATACAAAAATAACGAAAAAATATCCTGATGGTTATGTGTCGGCTTCACTTGAAAATGATGCTTATGAGCTTACAGTGTATGTGGCAGATCCGTATTATTATGATGTACCCGTAAACGAACTTTTCCCTGAAGACCTGGCACAGCGGTACTGCTTACAGGAAAATGTGTATCAGTTTAGGAATGTTGCTATTGCATCTGGTGTAACTTCACTGGTGATTATGATTCTGGCATTTGTATTTCTTGTGGCTTCCATAAAAAAAGACAGAGAAAAAAGGTGCTTTTCAGACAGAGTGCCTCTGGATTTGGTGTGTGTAATAGCGATTGTTTTGATAGCCTGTGCTGCGGCTTTGATTGCGGAAGGGCTGAATATGTACTATAACCTGGATCTGGCGGTGCTTGTTATTGCTTCAATGATATTCGCCATTTCAACCGTTTTTACCGGAATGGTATTGTTCGGAATACTTAAAGTGAAACGTGGAGAATGGTGGAAAAGTGCGCTGACATACATCATTTTGAAAACAGCATATCGGATTTTAAAATGGCTTCTGGAGAAAATCAGATCAATGGCTTCAATGATCCTGTCGGGAGTATGCAAATTGCCTCTGGTGTGGAAAACTGTAGCTGTGATTGCGGTTATCGTGATAATTAATTTTGCTCTTTCGGTTCATATGTACTGGTATAGTGAAGCACTGGTTTTGTGGATTTTGTGCGAAATGGTAATCAGTATAGGCGTGATTTATATAGCGCTGTGTATGAAAAAATTGAAAGAAGGCGGAGAACGGCTGGCTGAAGGTGATTTGGATTATAAAGTTGATAAAACAGGTTTGTTTCTGGATTTCGCTGAACATGCCGATGCGTTGAACAGCATCGGACAGGGCATGGCTCTGGCTGTGGAAGAAAAGACAAAAAGTGAACGGCTGAAGGCAGAGTTGATTACAAATGTTTCTCATGATATAAAAACTCCATTGACTTCCATTATTAATTATGTCGACTTCCTGAAGAAAGAAGATATACAAGATGAAAAAGTTCAGGAGTATATTGAAGTTTTGGAACGTCAGGCACATAGGCTGAAAAGACTTACAAATGATCTGGTTGATGCATCAAAAGCTTCTACTGGCAATGTGAAAATTGACTTACAGCCATGCCAGGTAGGAATTCTCATGGAGCAAACTCTGGGGGAATATAAAGAAAAAGCAGAAGAAAACGAGCTGAAATTTGTGGTAAATGTGCCGGAAGAGGATGTGGAAATACTGGCAGATGGACGGCGGCTGTGGAGAGTTTTCGATAATCTGCTAAATAACATTTGTAAATATTCACAGCCGGGAACCCGGGTGTATATTGATCTGCGTGTCAATAATGGAAAAGCGGAAATTATGTATCGGAATACTTCTAAGTATGAATTGAATATTCCGGCGGAGGAATTGACGGGAAGATTTGTAAGGGGAGACAGCTCCCGTCATACGGAAGGCAGCGGTCTGGGCTTGTCTATTGCACAGGACTTAACGGAATTACAGGGAGGTACATTTGAACTATTCATTGATGGTGATCTGTTTAAAGTTATCATCCGCTTTGATTTGATGGGGTTGTAAGAGACAGCATTAACATACCGGGAAAAGAATATAAAAAAGTTCACAAAAAGTGGTTGACAAAAGCTTTCAGGTTTGGTAATATAGTCAAGCTGTCTCAGTGAGACGCGGCCCTGCCGGCCACGAAAAAAGTTTGAAAAAAGTTGAAAAAACTTGTTGACAAACAGCTCGAACTGAGATATACTAAATAAGCTGTCGCAAGACGGCGGAACCTTGAAAACTTCATAGTGTAGAAATTTAGTCATAAGGAAACTGAGAAGTTTCCATGAGATTAAATGAAACAATCATCAAATTGGTAAGACAATTTGCTTGAGAGTTTCCGACAATTTCTAAAAACAATAATTTCGAAAAGAATTTGCGAACGCGAAGCGTTCTGCGAGTCAAAGAAAAAACTTGATTTAAATCTCTTCGGAGAATTAGATACTATTTCATTAAGAGTTTGATCCTGGCTCAGGATGAACGCTGGCGGCGTGCCTAATACATGTAAGTCGAGCGAGAAATGTTTTGTTGACGCTTCGGTTGATTAAAGTCATGGAAAGAGGCGGACGGGTGAGTAACGCGT
>JAXJUX010000213.1:0-10953 GCA_036308845.1 Ruminococcus sp. | reverse complement strand
GTGGTGCTCAGCTTGGTTTTGTTACGGTAGAAGGCGTTACTTTTGCTACAACGGTAGACAGTTTACTTGCAGTAAAATATCTGGTTTATGATAAGAATGAGTGTACGTTGGAAGAATTGGTGGATGCTTTGAAGGCAAACTGGGTAGGATTCGAAGTGCTGCAGGCAAAGGCGCTTCATCGTGCACCAAAGTATGGTCGGGATGATGATGAAGCAGATGCTCTTGGAAAAGATTTTATGGAATTCTGGTCAGAAGAGACCTGGAAATATAAGACGACAGCAACAGATCGCATGTTCCGTCCGGGTATGCTCTCCTGGAATTACTGGATTGGTTCTGGCTATATTTTGAAGGCAAGTGCAGATGGACGTACCGAGAATAAGTTTTTGTCTAATGCGATTTGTCCAAGCAATGGAGCGGATATCAATGGACCAACTTCCAACAGTAACTCCGTAGGCAAAGTATTAGGCGGCAAAGCGGAGCAGGGAGATTATGGTCAATATCTCAACTGTTTGCCAAATGGTGCAAGTCATACGATTATGTTCAATCGCTCTGTAGTAAAAGATCCGGCTCACAAGCAAAAATTTAAGGCTTTCCTTCGAGGATATATTGAAAATGGAGGAACTGCATTGCAAATAAATATCCTTGATCCGGATGTACTGAAAGATGCACAGGAACATCCGTCAGAATATCGACATCTTCTTGTGCGAGTGACAGGATACAATGCATATTTTACAAGTATTGGAAGGGAACTGCAGGACGAAATTATTGCCCGCGAAAGCCATAAGGGATTTTAAAATCAGAAGTGATTTTATGGAACTGGAGAGATGTGGTAAAAATAGGAGAAGCGTATGAATGTGATTAATCAGGAAGATTATAAGATTTTTGAAAAAAGCGAAAAACTGGGTGTGGTAGGAACCATAGACGACTGTGGCGATCCGCATTTGAGTTTATTGACCACCATTATGGCAAAAGGTGACAAGGAAATGGTGGTAGGACAATTTACAAAGGGTCTGAGCAAAGGGTATATGCAGGAACGCAATAAATGTGGTTTTGCTATCATGGGGCTGGACATGAATTTCTGGACGGGAACGATGAACTGGAAAGACGTCAAAGATGAAGGCGAAGAGTTCGTCAAATACAATAACATGCAGATGTGGCGTTATAACACGTACTTTGGAATTTACAAGGTGCATTATTTTGATCTTGCGCATATTTCTGAAAAGAGAAAACTGGACATTCCGAAGGTTGCAGTAAATGCATTCAGATGCATCATAAGCAAACCATTCATGAAATATGCAGGAAAGGAAAAAATTCTGCGTCCTTATGCGAAAAAAATGTTTAATGCAGTCGGTAATCCGAAATTTATCTCTTTTATCAACGAAGAAGGATATCCTGTTGTGGCTCCGGCGGTACAGGCACAGGAAGTTGGAACAAATACCATCGTGCTGACATCTTCACCGTATGGAGAACTTTTGAAACCTCTGAAAAAAGGTGCACGTGTTGCCATGATGGCGATCAGTCTGGATATGGAAAGTGTCGTGATCAAAGGTACATTTTCAGGATTTAAGGGCGGAATCGGAAGGATAAAAATAGATCGGGTATACAATTCGATTCCTCCGGTTATGCGCTACATTTATCCGTTTGATGATTTCACAGTCCCTAAAATCTAATTTGTGTTACAATACTCCATAATGTAAAGTTTATGGAACGTATTGGGTGATAAAGGGGTGTGGAAGATGTCAAGCTTAACAGAACAATTTGTCAAAGAAATTGAGCGCAGAATATTAACAGATGAATGGGAAATCGGAATGAAAATTCCGTCTTCCCGTGAACTTGCAGAAGAATTTCTTGTCAGCAGAAGTGTGATCAATGCGGGAATCGCACAACTATGCCAAAATGGATATTTGCGGACGCTTCCCCGTAAATATATTTATGTGTCGGATTGGAGAAAAATGGGAAATTATATGCTGCTCAGCGTTTTGACCGGAAATGGCCTTTTCGACGCACAGGCGTTGGATGATTGTTTCGAAGGCAGAATGACCATTGAGAAAGCAATAGCCAAAAAAGCTGCTGTGGTACGGACGGAGGAAGATCTCTTACAGATCCAGTCTATTATAGAAAAAGAAAAATGTTGTACTGTTTCGAAGGAAAAGGCAGATGCGGATAAAGAGTTTCACCATGCAGTTGCAGCAGCTTCCCATAATATTATATATACTGCGCTGATCAATTCGTTTGATGCAGTGGAGGACAGGCTGATACAGGAATTTTATGAAAAAGAGATTGACTATAGTTTTGTCATAGGAATGCATGAAAAGATTTATGAAGAAATAAAGAATGGTAACGCCATTGAGGCAGAAAAATATATGGAAATTCTTCTGGAACATGGCGAAAATGAAATCAAAGAAATAAGGAAGAAATGATGATATGTTGATACTAAATTATCAGAGAATGTCCACCGAAGACGGTCCGGGTCTGCGTACAACACTTTTTGTCAAGGGTTGTCCACTCAAATGCCGCTGGTGTCACAATCCGGAAAGTATTTCTCCGCGGAAACAGATAGAATGGCTGCAGGTAAGATGTATGGGCTGTGGTACCTGTATAAAGACCTGTCCGCAGGGAGCGCTTTCGGCAACGCCGCAGGGAATTTTAGTGGATCGAAGAAAATGTGTAGCTTGTGGTCAGTGTGTAGAAAATTGTCCTTGCGGTGCGTTGGAATGTAAGGGAATCGAAGTTACCCCAGAACAGGCATTGAAAGAATTGATGAAGGATGCTGCGTATTTTGGACCGGATGGAGGCGTAACGTTGTCAGGCGGTGAAATTCTGTTTCAGGCGCAGGAAGCAGCTAAACTTCTTAAATTGTTAAAGGAACAGGGAATTGGCACAGCGGTGGATACCTGTGGACTTACAGCAAGAAGTAATCTGGATTTGGTTTTTCCGTATGCAGATATATTTTTATACGACATAAAACTTATTGACAGTGACCGTCATGAAGCATATACCGGGGTTAAAAATGAGTTGATCCTGGATAATTTCAATTACCTTGCGGAGAAAGTAAAAGGTACAGATAAGCGGATCTGGGTGCGTACACCAATCATTCCGGGTGCGACAGATACTAATGAAAATATCAGAGGAATTGCCCGTTTTATCAAAGGAAAATATGAACGTTGGGAAATGTGTGCCTTTAACAATCTTTGCCGAGATAAATACGATCGTCTGTACCAGGAATGGTTTTATTCAAAGACAGAACTCATGACAGATGAGAGAATGGATGAGCTGGTTCGGATTGCCGAGGAAGAAGGACTAGTGAATGTTTATCGAACGGGAGCAACCCGACTAAAAACAGCGGAGTAATAATATTTATAAATGCATGGTCTTGTATTGAGAAATACAGGACCTTTTTTAATGCGGTATAAAGCTTGTGCAAAAAAGTTGAAAATAAAAAAGGAAGTATGCAAATTATGTGGAATATATAATGTACACGGGCAAAAATGCCAAAGGATTCTGGCTTACCAGAAAGTATATTTAACCTAATCTAATCATTTTACAATTTCATATCGTGTATTATCCAAGACAAACAGCAACCAAGAAGTATGGAGGAAATACGAATGAAAAATGTATCTATTGATCCTATCAATGAAAACACAAATTTTACATCCCTGGACGAATTAGAACCAACTGAAACAGACATCATGGAAGAGGAAGCAATGAAAGAGGAAGAAACGGATGATTTATCAGATATGTCATTTTATCAGATGGATTTGGTAAAGGCTTATCTGAAAGAAATCGGAAAATATCCATTGCTTACAGGTGATGAGGAGATGATGCTTGCTAAGAAAATTGCGGAGAATGGTCCGGATGCGGCAGAAGCAAGTCATAAGCTGCAGCAATCGAATCTTAGACTCGTGGTGTCGGTAGCAAAGAGATATACCAATCGAGGCATGGAGTTTTTGGATCTTGTACAAGAAGGAAATATTGGCCTTATCAAAGCGGTAGCTAAGTTCGATTACAGAAAAGGATTTAAGTTTTCCACGTATGCAACCTGGTGGATTCGTCAGGCAATCACACGCGGTTTAGCCGATCAGTCAAGAACTATTAGAATTCCTGTACATATGGTAGAAGTTTTAAATAAGGTAAAACGTACCGAAGGAGCGATGACAAACGATTTAAAACGTAAACCAACAAAAGAGGAAATTGCAGCGAAGTTGGATATGGATACGGATAAAGTGGCAGATGCTTTGAATTTGATGCAGACTCCTGTATCATTAGAGTCTCCAGTTGGTGAAGAAGAAGATTCTATTCTGATTGATTTTATTGAAGATTGTAATGCATCTGATCCAGAAACTGTTGCCACAGTCTATTCGCAAAATATCGCTGTACGTGATGTGGTTTCTAAACTTCCGGAGAGAGAGGCTTTGGTTATCAGATTACGATTTGGATTTGATGATGACCGTCCAAGAACATTGGAAGAAGTTGGTCAAATTTTGGGAGTGACACGTGAACGTATCAGACAGATTGAAGCAAAAGCACTTCGCAGAATGCGTCATCCAAGCAAATGTAAATATTTACGTGATTTTCTTGTATAAATTGATTAAAATATTAATATAAGTAGTAGACGGTACGGATACAGGCTTTTTAAGTCGTTAGAACAAAAGAGGGAATAAAAATGAAACATGAATTTTATTACTTATCCAAAAATGGAACAACGCAAATCCATGCCATCGAATGGATTCCAGAAGGCAAGGTAACTGCTGTTGTGCAAATGTGTCATGGTATGTCAGAACACATCGACCGTTACGATGCATTTGCTCAGTTTTTAGCAGAACACGGAATTTATGCAGTAGGACATGATCATCTGGGGCATGGAAAATCTGTTTCGTCTTCGGAATTGCGTGGATTTTTTGATGAGAAAAATGGAAATGATTTTGTAATCGGTGATATCCATGAATTGCGAACACGTACGCAGAAAAAATATGCAGGAGTTCCATATTTTATGCTTGGACACAGTATGGGTTCTTTTTTGCTGCGTCAGTATCTGGGTTCTTACAGTGACAATCTTGCAGGTGCGATTATTGTAGGAACGGGAGAACAACCTTCTGTTATTTTGGCAGCAGGAAAACTATTGTGCAAATTACTTGCAGTTTTTAAGGGCTGGACTTACCGCAGCCCGTTATTGTATGCTATGTCGATTGGTGCGTACGAAAAGGAATTTGGCAAGGCATGGCTTGCTCGAAATGAAGAAAATGTGAAAGCATACAGAGAAGATCCTTTATGTGGTTTTGTGTTCACATTGAACGCATATTATCACATGTTTGATGGAATGGCAAAGATGAATACAAACGAACACGCAGGGAAGATTCCGAAAAAACTTCCGCTGCTGTTTGCAGCAGGAGAGAAAGACCCGGTAGGAGATTACGGAAAAGGTGTGAAAATAGTATTTGAACGCTATCAGAAACATGGAGCAGAGGATGCTATGCTGAAGTTGTATTCGGAAGACAGACATGAGATTTTAAACGAGGTTGACAGAGATAAGGTTTATCAGGATATTTGGGAATGGATAGAAAGTAAAAAGAAATAATGTGCAAAAATCCCCCTATAATTGTGCAAATATGATAATAAAAGAAAAATATTTACAAAATACTTGATAAAATTTCACAAAAGAAGTAGTATATGTATAACCGATAAAAAATAAAAAAGGGGGTAAAGTTATGATTAGCTTTTTAGCTTGTATCGCATTTCTAATCGTAGGTTATTGGTTTTATGGTCGCTATATCGTGAAAGTTTTTGGACCAGATGACCGTGAAACACCTGCGTACGCTATCAATGATGGCGTTGACTATGTTCCTATGCCAACATGGAAAGTATTCTTAATCCAGTTGTTGAACATTGCGGGAACAGGTCCTATTTTCGGAGCACTTGGTGGTGCTTTGTTTGGCCCTATTGCTTATCTTTGGATCATCTTCGGTAATATTTTTGGCGGTGCTGTACATGATTATATGTGCGGTATGTTATCCATGAGAAATAATGGAGCAAGTATTTCCGAACTTACAGGTAAGTATTTAGGAAAAGGAATGCTTCAGGTTATGCGTGTATTCTCAATCATTCTGCTGGTTATGTGCGGGGTTGTATTTACAACAGGTCCTGCAGGATTAGTGGCTATGCTGACACCTGACGTTCTGGATTCCACTTTCTGGCTTTGGGTTGTTATGATTTATTATCTGATTGCAACATTTGTTCCAATCGATAAAGTAATCGGTAAAATTTATCCATTGTTTGGTGTGTGTTTGATTATCATGGCAGTTGGTGTTAGTGGTTCTATGCTGTTTTCCGGTAATTATGTAATGCCTGAAATCTGGCAGAACTTTACAAACCTTCATCCAAATGGACTTCCAGTATGGTCATTCATGTTTATTTCTATCGCATGTGGTGCTATTTCCGGTTTCCATGCAACACAGTCTCCAATGATGGCTCGTTGTTGTAAATCTGAAAGAGAAGGTCAGAAAGTATTCTATGGCGCAATGGTAGCGGAAGGTGTTATTGCTCTCGTATGGTGTGCTGCTGGTTGTACTTGTTTCGAAAGTACACAGGAACTTCTTGCAGCAGGCGGCGGTACCAGTGCAGTAGTTTACCAGATTTGTCAGTCTACTATGGGTAAAGTTGGCGGCGCACTTGCATTGATCGGTGTAGTTGTTTGTCCTATTTCTTCTGGTGACACAGCATATCGTTCTGCTCGTCTGACACTGGCTGACTGGTTAAAATACGACCAGAAAGATTGGAAAAAACGTTTGATCATGACAGTTCCTCTGCTTGCAGTAGGTGCTGTAATCTGTCATTTGGATTACTCTATGGTATGGCGTTACTTCTCATGGTCCAACCAGACATTGGCTATGATCGCTCTTTGGGCGGCAGCAGTTTATCTGGCTCGACGGCATAAAAATTATTGGATTTGTGCAGTTCCTGCAACATTTATGTCCGCAGTTTCACTTACATACTTCTCCGCAGCAGGTGAATGTTTGGGAATTTTGTGGAATGCATTGAATATCCCAATGTCTACATATTATCCAATCGCAGTTGCAATCGGTATTATTTGTGCATTGTTGTTCTTGGGAATTTTCTTAAAGAAAACTGCAAAATATAAAACAATGCCTATAACAGAATAGAACATGAAAAAATAGTCTAAAATAGGTGCGGCAGTACTGGTAGGAGTTATCAGTACTGCCGTATTTTTCTTAATATACGTTGGAGAATCTTTCAAAAGGAGATTCTTTTGAAGTTTTCGACGGGAAATCTTATATATGCATTTTAGATTTACTTGAATTTGCTTTCATTTAATAGTATAATTTTTTTAATTGCAACAAATTGAAATAAAATACATACGTAACGAGGAGGAATCTCAAATGGTCACATGGAAAAATCTGGACACACTTGCTTCCTATAAAGAAATGCAGGAAGTAGCACGTGTAAATCTTGTAGAAGCTATGACTGGAGAAAATGGAGCAGAACGTGTAAAAAAATACAGCGTTCCTATGGCAGAAGGCATGGCATTTAATTATGGTGCAAAACAGGTAGATGACGATGTTTTAGCTGTTCTTGCAAAATTTGCAAAAGAAGCTCAGTTGACAGAAAAATTTGCAGCTCTGTACAATGGAGAAGTGATCAATACTGGAGAAAAACGTCTGGTTCTGCATCATATGACACGTGGACAGTTAGGTGATGCTGTTGTAGCTGATGGTGTTGACAAACGCGAATTCTATACAACACAGCAGAAAAACATTGCTGAATTTGCAAATAAAGTACATAACGGTGAAATCACAAACGCTGCAGGTGAAAAATTCACAACTGTAGTTCAGATTGGTATCGGTGGTAGTGACCTTGGTCCTCGTGCTATGTATCTGGCACTGGAAAACTGGGCTAAAGTAAACAACACACTGAAAATGGAAGCAAAATTCATCAGCAACGTAGACCCTGATGATGCTGCTGGCGTTTTATATGGTATTGATGTTGAACATTCTCTGTTCGTACTGGTATCCAAATCCGGTACAACTCTGGAAACACTGACAAACGAATCCTTCGTAAAAGATGCTCTGGCAAAAGCTGGACTGGATGCTTCCAAACATATGGTAGCAGTTACAAGTGAAACATCTCCACTGGCTAAGAGTGCTGATTATCTGGCTGCATTCTTTATGGATGATTATATTGGCGGACGTTTCTCTTCTACATCTGCAGTTGGTGGTGCAGTACTGTCTCTGGCATTTGGACCAGAAGTATTTGCAGCATTCCTGGATGGTGCAGCAGCAGAAGATAAACTGGCAACAAACGAAGATTTACTGGCAAACCCAGCTATGCTGGATGCTTTGATCGGTGTTTATGAACGTAACGTACTGGGATATCAGAACACAGCAGTTCTGCCATACTCTCAGGCACTGAGCCGTTTCCCAGCACACTTACAGCAGGCTGATATGGAATCCAATGGTAAATCTGTAAACCGTTTTGGTGAACCAGTGAACTACGTAACAGGACCAGTTCTGTTCGGTGAACCAGGAACAAACGGACAGCATTCCTTCTACCAGTTACTGCATCAGGGAACAGATATCGTACCTCTGCAGTTCGTTGGTTTCAAAAACAACCAGATGGGAAGCGATGTTGTAATTCAGGGAAGCACAAGCCAGCAGAAACTGTGTGCAAACGTTGCAGCTCAGATCGTAGCATTTGCTTGCGGTAAAGACGATGCAGACCTGAACAAAAAATTCGAAGGCGGACGTCCATCCAGTATCATTATTGGTGACCAGCTGACACCACAGTCTCTGGGAGCACTTCTGTCACACTTCGAAAACAAAATTATGTTCCAGGGATTTGCTTGGAACGTAAACAGCTTTGACCAGGAAGGTGTACAGCTTGGTAAAGTATTAGCTAAAAAAGTACTGGCTCATGATACAGATGGAGCATTGAAAGTATATAGTGATTTACTGAATATCTAATAAGATAAAAGCAGGTGTCAGCAATGACACCTGCTTTTATAAATTTGTAGATTTATACGACAAAATATGCGTTTTTCCTATATAAATATGCAGTTTATGCAAGGATATTGGAAGAAGTTCTATTTTCAATCGCTGAAACTTGTGTTATGATAAGGCAATCAAACGTGATTACATAAATTTACAAAGGAGTATACGTATGCCAGTATTTGATTTTAGTAATACACCAGACAGCAGCAAGGATTTTGTATGTACTTATACGACATTTCATTCCAATGAAAGAGAAACCACACCAGAAAAGCCAATTTTTGTTTTAGATAATAGCAAAAGACAGTGGAAACATCATTCCAATGGATTTTTTCATAATTTCAGCAAAGAAACAACCTTTGAATTTAAAGAAGACGACGGAAGTTTTGAGGCAGACATTTTGCAGATTGATGCACGTTTTGTATATCTGTTGAAATGGCTTGGAAAAAATCATATCAATGTACGCCTTTCCGGCGCCAATTGCGAAGATGGATATGCAGTTTATAAGATTCGCGAAATCGCATCCAGCGGAAAAGGGAAACTTTCTGCAGATGACGGATTTTTACAGTTTATGATAGAACGTTTATTCGAAAGTGATGCGCCAATGGGCGAGTTGGATGAAGATGAGGATCTGGATGAAACCGGAGATGATATGAAACTGACCAGTTTACAGAGTATTTCCGATTTTATGACTTGTGCTGGAAAAACCTTGCCGGATAATATCCGATTGTGGGCAAGAAGAAACCTGGCAGTTGCTCATTCTCATGAAGTGACACAGGAAGAACGCCGCCATGCGCAGAGAGCGCTTTCCATTATGATGAATATCAAATGGAAAAATAATTATTTTGAATCCATTGATCCGAAGGAAGCACGTAAAATTCTGGATGAAGAATTGTATGGCATGGAACGTGTAAAACAGCGTATCATGGAAACCATTATCCAGATTAACAGAACACATACACTTCCAGCGTATGGTATTTTGCTGGTTGGACCTGCAGGAACCGGTAAATCTCAGATTGCTTATGCCGTTGCACGTATTTTGAAATTGCCTTGGACAACGCTGGATATGAGTTCTATCAACGATCCGGAACAGTTGACAGGAAGCTCCCGTGTATATTCCAATGCAAAACCAGGTATTATTATGGAAGCATTTTCCATGGCTGGCGAATCCAATCTTGTATTCATCATCAACGAGCTCGATAAGGCCGCTTCTGGAAAAGGAAATGGAAATCCTGCCGATGTACTGTTGACACTTTTGGATAATCTTGGATTTACAGATAACTATATGGAATGTATGATTCCAACAAGCGGTGTATATCCGATCGCGACAGCAAATGACAAAGAAGTAATTAGTGCACCACTTATGTCGCGTTTTGCAGTTATTGACATTCCAGGATACACTGCAGAAGAAAAGAAAATTATTTTCTCCAAATTCGCTTTCCCAAAAGCATTGAAACGTATCGGCTTACAGGAAAACGAATGTATTGTAACAGATGAAGCACTGGATACACTCGTAAATCGATTTGCAAATACAGACGGTATCCGTGATCTGGAACAGGTTGCAGAACATATTGTAGCAAATGCACTGTATCGCATTGAAGTGGATCATGTTGCTCAGGTTGTATTTGATTCAGCGATGGTTTTGGATTTGCTTGGATAAAATTTATAGATGTATGAAAGAGACTTTTCAGGTTGAAGGAGCCTGGGAGGTCTCTTTCTTATTTGTAATTCGGAGGAGTGGGAAGGATTCATATGCAATTCCAAAGACAGGCCGTTCGCCTTCAACTAAGTGCTAACTGCGACTAATTGACGCTCAGGAACGCCTTCGCGCCAAAGTCTTAGTAAGCACTGGATTTTCAGACTCACTTAAACCCATGCCTTTGGAATTGCATATGAATCCTTCAATCCTCACGAAACAAATTGCGTCCGGTAGTTTTTGATGCGTGTTATACGT
>JAXJUX010000212.1:0-2469 GCA_036308845.1 Ruminococcus sp. | reverse complement strand
CATATCTTGTATTCTAAATTTGTAAACATTTTGTTAACATTTGAAGGAAATAGGGATTGAGATACGCTTCCATAAAAATCCCCGCCAACGCAAACGCCATTGTCAAAATCACAACCTGCCCATATGTTTTTACAGGCTCGATTCCCTTTTTAAATAAGTTTCCATCCCTTTGGTAAATTATCATAAACAAGAGCAAAGCTCCAATTACATAAAAAATTGCCTGCGGCAGATTTGCCAACAGTACAAATACCATTGCTTTCACTCCTTGCTGCAGTAATATGGAAGTACTTAAACTTCCTGCCAAAACTCCGGATATCATCACACATAATAAAATACATATTTTCGCATAATTCGTCATTCCCAACAAAAATGCGGTAATCCAAAATCTACCTCTATATTGCAAAAGATATAAAAAATAGTCACTGGATGGAGTTCTGCTTTTTTGGAGCTGTTCTAAAAAGAACATCCCAAACACATCCGCTTCGCTGCTTCTATAGGAATACGAAATATTTACGAACAAAATTCCTATGACCATCCCAAGCAAAAATAGAATTCCAAATTTCCACAGATTCCATATCGTATCCTGTTTTTTAAGGTTATTCATCTCAAACCTTCTTTCTTAAATTCCCCATAATTCCAATGTCCGATTCAAAAGTTCCCAATACGTGGCCTTATCCACATCCTCACTACTGACAATTTCAACCTCTCCAATTTTCTTATCTTCTAATGTATACGTTATAGTCCCAATCATATCTCCTTTTTCAATCGGAGCTTCCAGATTTTCTTTATATGAAATAGTCCGTGTTATTCGATTCAGATCAACATCACCCACCCCAAGATAATAGAACGGACCTTTTGTATTTCCCTGAATATTTTCTTTATTTCCTCCTGATACCTCCGTTTGCATCAGTATCTCATCATGATCATCCACATACATTGTACACGCCGCAAAACCGTAATTTAATAATGCCGTTGCATCCTGTGAACGAATGGTAGGCGTGTCTGCACCCATTACTACTGCCAGCATCGTCAAATCCCCCTGTTTCGCAAGAGCTGAAACACAGAATTTCGCTACACTGGTACTTCCGGTTTTCAATCCCACGCAACCCGGATAGGTACGAAGCAGTTTATTTGTGTTGGACAACCCAAATTCCTCACTTCCCTTGTTTGTCACATGCGTAATCGTATCCATCCAAATCGACGAATAATTTAGAATATCCGGGTGTTTTGTTACTAATTCCCGTGACATGATGGCAACATCCTCTGCCGTTGTATAATGATTGCTCGAATCCGTCAAACCACAGCAATCTTCAAAATTCGTATTTTTCATCCCTAATTGTTTTGCTTTCTCATTCATTTTTGCTACAAAGCTTACTTCATTCCCCATGATATGCTCTGCCATCGCTACGGAAGCATCATTGCCCGAAGACACTACGATACATTTGATCAAAGTCTCTACTGTTTGCTTTTCCCCCTCTTCCAAATACACCTGTGAGCCTCCCATACTTTTGGCGTGTGCACTGGTGGTCACTTCTTCATCCAATGTCAGATTTCCATTTTCCAAAGCCTCAAAAATCAAAAGCAGCGTCATAATCTTTGTAATACTGGCAGGGCTCCTGACTTCCTGTGCATTCTTTTCAAATACGACAGTTCCTGTATTCAATTCCATTAATAAAACACTGGGAGATTCTGTAACTACGATTTGTTCCTGATTCTCCTGTGCATATACTATCAATGGATATTGGAGCGACATTACCATAACACAAAGTATACTTATCAGTTTCCTCATACAATCTCCAAATAACACTTTGGTCTATTATACAAGTGAAACTAATAAAATATACTTCTTATTTATAAGAAAACATCATCTTAACCAAAACTTACACTTTCTTAAGTATTTCTTACATCTATAGCATTTTGTTTGGTTATATGATAAAATGCAATTAACATAAAGGAACGGAATAATAATAGACAACTATTTTTGAATACAAAATGCTCTAGACTGACTCGCGCGAACCAGTTAGAGCATTTTTATTTTGTGCTTATTTGTAATTCGGAGAAAAAAAGGAAGTATTCCTATACCATTCCAAAGGCAGGTCGTTCGTCTTCAACTAAGTGCTAACTGCGACTAATTGACGCTCAGGAACACCTTCGCGCCAAAGTCTTAGTAAGCACTGGATTTTCAGACTCTCTTTGCCCCATGCCTTTGGAATGGTATAGGAATACTTCCATCCTGGTCACGAAACAAATTGCGCCCGGGAGTTTGAAATGTATGTTTTACGTAATCATATATACTTTACGTTCATGGAAGTGTAAATTTTAGGGGAATATGTAGAACATTCCACGAGCCTGGCGGCGCCATTTGTTTCGTTTGGAGTATAGCAGATAATTGCTGCTGCTTTTCAAAAGCATCGGGGAACAGCGAGTTCGAAAATCATCTTCTTAGATTGACTTTGGCGCGAAGGCTTT
>JAXJUX010000211.1:0-1663 GCA_036308845.1 Ruminococcus sp. | reverse complement strand
GCGTATACCACATACCGCCGCGATTTTTTCTCTGCTTTCCATATGGATATGTCTTGTCCAGAGTATCCTTCACTTTCACCTTCAAAATATTTTCATGACGTTTCTTTACTTTCTCTGTAATATCGAAAGAAAATGGCAAATAACCGCCTTCGTGTGTTCCCACCAGTTCATTATTTACCCAGATTTCTGCAATCTGATCTACTGCTCCAAAATGCAGCAACATTCTTTTTCCAATAAAACTTTCCGGCACACGAAATGTCTTTTCATATACCAGATGATTCCCAATTTTCCCTGTATAACCGGATAATAAAGCCTGTGGTGGAAATGGCACCTGAATCTCCTGCTGGTTCAGCTTCCATTTTCCATTTAACAGCATATATTTTTCTCGTTTCATCTGCGGGCGCGGGTATTCATTCCAACATGCTTCTTCCCCACTTTTCACACGTTCCCCTGCCTCGCTCCACAAATCATAATGTTCTTTTTTCAGTCTCGCCATGATCGTTGCTTTATCCAATGTTCTTCCCTCTCATCTATCCTACCCTGCATAAGGAAGGTCTTCAAAACATTCAAACTGATTCATTCCATTGATATACAACTGGAAAGAATCTTCTTCCCTTGTAATATAAAGTGTTGCTTCCTCCAATGTTGAAACAATCACAAATCTTGCCCATGTCTGATTGTCGGTAGCAATCAGACGAATTTCACTTCCCGCAGGTAATGATGTCATCTTACCGCCTTTTTCAATCGGTAAATTAACAATTGTTTTTAAATTTGTCGCCTGTGTAATCTTATATTCTACTTCATTCGTTGCAAACTGTCCGTTTGCATCAATATAATAAGTCTGGTAGGATATATACGTTCCCAGCATATCAATCCGAAATCCCAGTTCAAACGTATTTCCATTTACATTGGAATCATCAATTCTTGCGTAAATGTTATCCATTTCTTCAATGGAATCCTCGCTAAATCGATACAAGAATGTTTCATAATCATCAGATGCATGATCGATATCATACAGCAGATATGTCCCTGTTTCCAGTTTTAACAAATATACATTTTGAAGTGTCACATACTCATCCAAATTAATAATCTGTGTTCCATAACTCAAACTGACATTTTCCGAATATTCATCGGTGTATGCCCTGTGAATACAAAATTCTTTTTCCTGCCCATTGATTTCAATCGAAACCGGATAATTGATAGGAACCGCCGTTACACCATACGTTTCATTTGGCAGATAGGAGGCTTTTATGCTGTCCGTAACGACTTCATATGGCACATGCGCAAGCATCGGTCCATTTATCCTATCTCCGTCTGAAATGATTCCATTCTCATACACAAACGTGATCCCTGTACCATCCATATACCATGTAGTATTTGTTTCAATCTGGTCTATAATAATCTGTTCGTAATTTTGATAAAAATCCGCTTCCGGATATTCAGTTTCCAAATCAACCACACACTGATTAACAACGGTATTCAAAAATAAATTCTTATCTTCACAAAGATCCGTCAATTCCAGACGTTTTCCAGTCGTAACATCGAACACAGCGCCATAATAGGTATCCTGATATTCATCATACCCATACATAATCTCTGATTCCATAATACTGTAAATATTACTATCTGAACGTTTGGTAACAACCTGTGTATCCAAATACAT
>JAXJUX010000210.1:0-2163 GCA_036308845.1 Ruminococcus sp. | reverse complement strand
TAAATACTGACGATCCGTGACCATCCATGAAGGAATCTTTTTTTACGCATGACAGAAAATTTTATAACAGTCTGTTCTCCATGCTGGCAGTCGTGGCGCTGCAGAATGTCCTCGCTTACAGTGTCAATATGGCGGACAATAGGATCAGACCCGTGGTCCGATTACTCTGTAAGTTTTTATAATTGGCGTAACTAAATTTCAACAAAACCGGGTCACTTGAGTCCGGTTTTTGCATTATGGAAATATTATGAAGATGGTGCCGCATTTTCTTAATGCTACAGCTTCATTTTATGTTAGTTCGTTTAACGAAACTCTGCGCTTTACAGCTATGATGCTGACAAGTGAGAGCATAATAAGCATTTACCACACCAGTATGCCGCCCGTTATGGTGCCACCAGTCTTTGAATTAATAAGCCGGCTGTTCTGTACAGAGGCAGATCACATGCATTTAAACAGCGTTTTTTGGAAAAGTTAAAATCTGTATAAAATAAAGTCAAAAAAAACTTTTGAAAAAAAATCCGGAAAGAATTCTTTATCCAGCTTATCTCATATGTTAATATTTTAGTTGAAGATATCACTGTAATAAGGAACATTTCCAAATATTTCTCTGCATCCAGTTCAGTCTTGTTTGAGGAATGCATAACAGAAAATGGAGGATTAATATGAAAAAAAGAATTCTTACTCTCATTTTAACAGGATGTGTGATACTTACGTTTTCCGGCTGCAGTGGTTCTGCTTCAAGTGCAACAGAGCCGGATTCTGTTTCAGACACAGCGAAAACAGATTCTGCTACAGGAACAGAAGAACTTTCTGAAGAAGAATTTGATTATCATGGCCTTCATTTAAATATTCCTTCCAATTTGATTTCAAGTCTGAATGCAGCGAATAATCCGCCCGACCAGTATACTGCTTATTCTGATTCGGGGGTATCCTGGTTTTCCGCAATGATTCATTCAGATAATGTCGTATCGTACGTCGAAACATTTGGTGAAACATACAGTTCAGGCAGTGCGATGATATATTATTCCATCGTTAAAGACACCAAAAATGAATACTGGCCATTTGAATATGAGCAGACACAGATTGGAGGGACGGATGTCTTAATAGGAACAGTTTACAAAGATGAAGAATGGTATACACGTGCGTATGTGATTCTTGAGAACAATTCCATTGAATTGGAATACAGAACGAAAGAGGAGAAATATAACGATCTTATCCGGAAAAGCCTGGAAACGATCAGGATAGATGACGATGAAATACCGGAGATCATGCGAATTACAAAGCCCGAAAACCTTCAGGAAAAAGGATTGAATACGAAAGCGATTGAGACCTGTGGAATATATGTAAATATACCGGAAACATATGTCCCAGTGGCTAACGATGACGATTCTGTAGTCTGGGTTGATCCGGATGGAAAAACCATGATTGGTTTTACGCTGTCAGACGCGGCCATTATGAATATGGATGATGAGGATATGAGAGAACACTTATCCGGGAACCCGTCATTTATTGAGCTTAGCCACCATTCAGTAACTCTTTACAATGGAATGGAATTTTCGTGGAATTTCTATACAACTTCTCAGGATGACGGCACAGAGATCGAGAATTGTATCGTAGCCTGCCATCCTACATATTCTGCGAATAATGCAGTCGTTATGTATGGTATCGGTGATGAGAATTTCGAGGAAACAGTCATCACGATTGCGGAAACAATCAGGTATGCGGATGGCTGGACCAATGATTTTCTTGAATATGATCCAATCCCCAGGTCTGAGTTTGATCCGGAATAATAAAATGTAAAGAAAATAGAAATCGCCCGGTCAAGTCTGTTATGACTTTGGTCGGGCGATGTTTTTCTTTTTTTGAATTCTGGAAGCGTTTCAGGGAAAATCTGAAGAACGCTACGCCCATTTGGCTGATCATTTTAGCAGTATCATTGTTCCTGTTCATAGATTTCAGGATCATTAACAGCGGTACAGCAGGCCTTCCGGTCTGGATGCTGATTCCGCTGTATGCCGGTGCCTTTGTTGCGGCCTCCATCTATGTCTATGTAATCCCGCTGACAGCCCGTTTTGTATATTCAACAGGCGCGGCTTTTAAGAATGCCGCCATACTGGCAGTGGCTTATTTTCCCAGGACCCTGCTGATGGCTGCGGTCACTGT
>JAXJUX010000209.1:0-10945 GCA_036308845.1 Ruminococcus sp. | reverse complement strand
TTTCAATAACAGGCCGCTCCTTCTCAAATCTTTTCTAAGATTGACTAAATTGACGCTCAGAAAAGTCTTCGCGCCAAAGTCAATCTAAGAAAAGGATTTTCAAACTCGCTGTTCCCCAATGTTATTGAAAAGCAATAGCAATTATCTGCTGTACTCCCCTCACGAAACAAATTGCGCCGCCGAGTTTGAATAGTATGTTTTACATATTCCTAAAAATTTTCGCTTTCGAAAGCGTAAGATGTATATGAGTACGTAAAACATACATTAAAAACTTCCGGGAGCAATTTGTTTCGTGAGGATGAAAGTATGTATTCCTCTGAATTACAAATAAGTATACCACATCTACATTTTTTCATCTATCTTATGTTCCACTGATATGATAAAACCGTTCGTCCTGTATCCTTCTCCTGCACCTGTATCTCCTGATTTGTAAAAAATCCCTCAAAACTAACTTTTTCCGGTGCAAATGGCACACCATTTCTCATATTTTCCCATTCTCCTGTCAGATCTAGCCCGGATATTTCTTTTACAACCCGTAAAAACACTTCATTTCCAAGGGTTTCACCAGCTCTGTCTTTCTCCAGAATCGCAAGCACCACATCATCCAGATTTTTCTTATTATCAGTTGCGTGCCGAATCCATACATCCACGTTGGCAAGGAAAAATACACCCCTGCCATACGGGATTTTTTGTGCCCTTCTGTCTTCCCAGCAAATCTGCGCCGCCGCGATATTTTCCATATGACGTGTCGGATTGGTATAATAATCATCTGTTCTTGTCTGAATTTCATACAGTGCTTCTTCTTTCGTGATCAATCCTGCACGAAGCGGAATCACGATACTGTAATACTCTGCTGCCCCTTCCGAATACCAGGAAGTAATTCCAAACGGCTCATCATTCAGATGCGGCCAATTATGTACCATTTCATGTGCTAAAATATTCTGTTTCTCTTTCAATGACACAGGCTCTGTGTCATTCCAGCCAAACATATAGGATCGATTGGCTGCACTTCCACCACTGTGGGTAAACGGATCTTTTCTTGCGAAAATACGATAATTTGGCTCTGTATCTTTAAAAAATTGCTGCATAATTACAAATAAATCCTTCGTGTAGGTTGCCATTGCTTCCATATCAAAATCCGGTTCTGTCAGCCAATAAAAGCCAAATTCACCTTCCGTAATGCTTTTCACATCGCCCATGGCATAATAACAGTAACGCAATTTTTCCAATTTTAGATTCCGCTCAAAATCGCCTTCTCCATATCCACAAACGCCTTTGCTGCCTTTTGGCATTTGGCTCATCTCCCAATACACCTGGATCAAGCCTTCATAGTCCTTAAAATCCGCTAAAAATGCAGAACCTGTAGCATTTGCCCCGCCGTCTTCACAGCGAAAATCAATATACGGTGCACAGCGGTCTTTCGGACCGATGATTCTAGGATATGCCACATAAGATACTTTCACATTTCCCTGCAAAGGTCGTTTGACATAAAAATGTTTCAAATGATATGGATATGGTTTTGTTTCTTCTATTGAAAATTCTACCATTCCCAGTTCATCTTCTATCAACACATGCTCCACTTTGCATTGTGGTACTTTATGTGCCTCCAGACAAATATTACAAAGTTCTTCACCAGTATTTCGTTTCAATTGATCAAATTCAAACTTCACATCCATATAAGAAATCTGCCTGTCTTTTCCATATGGTTTTAATGTAATTTTACATTTCTGCATTATATACTTTCCGCTCCCTTTATCTACTTTATAAAATTTCCCTACGCGAACATTTCGTATTTATTCTAATATCACGAACTTCGATACATTCCTTCAATTTTTGCAATGATTTTTCCAATTCCTGTCTCGGAACTGCCAGCGAATATCGAAAACATGTATCTTTCCCGTAATATTCCTCTCCTTCATCGCCTGCAAAACAACCGTCCTGCACCAATATTTGATACAATTCTTTTTTGGACAATCCAAGCCTGCTGTAATCAATCCAGACAACAAATGTCCCCTGTGGTTTTGTTACAATTGCCTGCGGAATATACATTTTCATAAAAGAGTCCACCAGTACATAATTTTGCCACATATATTGTTTCATTTCCTGAATCCATGCTTTTCCTTCTTCTGTATAAGCAGAAATCAGCCCCGCACATACCATAGGGTCCAAACTTCCATAATGATCCGCATCTCTCTGTTTTACAAATCTTTCGCGCAATATAGGATTCTTTATCCACACATTTGCATGATTGACACCCGTCAGACTAAATGTTTTCCCCATACTGGTACAGCTAATCGCCAAGTCGTCTTCCGCTGCAACCTGTGCATACACGGGAATCGAGGAAGTATCAAACACAATATCTGCAAATATCTCATCACAAAATACAAGCACCTGATTTTTTCTCGCCATCGCTACAATTTTTACCAATTCTTCTTTTGTATAACGATTTCCTGTCGGATTGTTAGGATTGCACAGGACAAGAATTTTATTTTCCTGTCTAGTCATCTGTTCTTCCAATCTGGCCCAATTCATCGAAAATTGTCCTTTTTCCTCCAGCAACGGAATTTTTACCGTTCCACGTCCCAACCTGGCTGCTGCCTGTTCATACCGGTGGTATCCCGGTGTAAACACCATAATATTTTCACCCGGTTCTGTATACATACGAATCACAGTCGCCAGAGAAAAAATCGTTCCATGCGTAGTGACCAGCCAATCAGGGGCTACTTTGGTTTCACGCACTTCTTTCATCCACCAGCAGCATTGCTCCGTGTATCTTCCTTTTGGCAAAGAAAATCCAAACAATCCTTTTTGAGCAAATTCTATCACCCCTTGTGTGAATGCCGGACAAGTAGGAAATTCAAACTCAGCACCGCTGTAAGAAAGCATTCCCTGCTCCTTGATATGCTCTTGTGTCAGCATATCTTTTAACCAATATATTTCTGAATTTCGTTCCACTTTTTTATCAAAATCGTATTTCATAGTGCTCCTTATTTACTTAAATCTCATCCTCTCTCTTCACTATATTAGTCTCCCCTTTTCCTGTCAAGTTTGTTATTTTCCCAGCCAATCTTGACAGTATCCTTGCAAATCTTCTATACTGTTTTTAGTTAAATTCGTAACTGTTCAGTACCCTCACTATCCGCTGAATAATTACTTAAATTCTATTATTAAACACAAGAAAGGAACGTATTTATGCTGATCAAAAATGGTTTTATGATAAATCCTCGCACAAATGAGGAACACGTAACAGACATCCGAGTTTCCGATGGCACAATCAAAGAAATCGGAGCACTCACACCACAAGAAAATGAAGAAGTTTTGGATATTTCTGGATTAACAATCGCTCCAGGACTTGTAGACACACACGTACATTTCCGCGATCCAGGATTTACTTATAAAGAAGATTTGCATACTGGTTCTCTGGCTGCCGCAAAAGGTGGATTTACCTCTGTTATCTGCATGGCAAATACCAAACCTGTTGTAGATTCCGTAGAAGTTCTGGAAGATATTCAAAACAGAGCAAAAGAAGAAAAAATTCGTATTTATCAGGCTGCCGCTGTTACACATGATCTAAAAGGACAGACTATGGTTGATATGGACGCCCTTGCAAAAGCAGGCACTTGCGGCTTTACGGATGATGGAATTCCTATCATGAACGGAAAACTTATGCTTGAAGCAATGAAGAAAGCGGCTGCACTCGATATGCCAATCAGTCTTCATGAAGAAGATCCTGCTTTTATTTCTGAAAATGGAATCAACCACGGAGTTGCTTCCGCATTTTTAGGAATCGAAGGTTCCCCATCCATCGCAGAAGAATCCATGGTGGCTAGAGATTGTATGCTGGCACTTGACAGCAAAGCACATACAGTCATTCAGCATATCAGCTCCGGTAAATCTGTCGCACTGGTTCGTACAGCAAAAGCATTGGGGGCTAATATCCATGCAGAAGCAACACCGCACCATTTTACATTGACAGAAGAAGCGGTAACGATTCATGGAAGCCTTGCAAAAATGAATCCACCGCTGAGAACGCAACAGGACCGCCTGCAGATTATCGAAGGATTAAAAGACGGAACCATTGATTTGATTGCTACTGACCATGCCCCACACAGTGAAGAAGAAAAGGCAAAAAAACCGGTTCACACTGCACCAAGCGGTATTATCGGTCTGGAAACTTCCCTCTCTCTGGGAATTACTTCTCTGGTAAAACCGGGACATCTAACACTGATGCAGTTACTGGAAAAAATGACATCCAATCCTGCTGCACTGTATCATTTACCAGGCGGAAGCATTGAAGTTGGTGCTCCTGCAGATTTTGTCGTATTTGATACAGAAGAAACATGGACACCACAAACTTATGCATCCCGCTCCTGCAACACGCCATTTACTGGTATGCAGATGCAGGGAAAAGTGAAATATACAATCTGCGGCGGTACAATCGTTTATAGTGACAAATAAAAATCAGGAGGTTTTTCATGGAAAATTCAATGTTTATGAACCTTCCTGTGGAACGTAAAACCTCCCTTTGTCTCAATACGTTTGGACATTCTGTGACGCAGCCGGGACACCATTACGGTCCATCGGTCCGTTCTCACTATCTGATTCATTTTATTCTGGATGGTGAGGGAGATTTTCAGGTGAATCATACAACGTATCACTTGAAAAGCGGACAGGGATTTTTGATTGAACCCGACTATCTGACTACCTATACGTCTGATCAACAGCATCCATGGACATATATATGGGTTGGTTTTTCTGGCAGCAATGCCAAACAAATCGTAGATTCCTTAGGGTTATCACAGGAAAATCCAATTTTTTCCTGCAATGCAGGTGAAAAACTCAAAAAATATGTGATGGAAATGCTGCAACACAACCATTTGCATGCCTCTGATTTTTACAGAACCCAAGGTATGTTTTATCTTTTTATCAGCGCAATTGCCGATGCCATGAAAGATCAGGCTCCTACTACTGATGCCAATACCTACGTGCAACATGCGATTTCTTATATTCACAATCATATCAGCGAACCCATTCTCGTGGAGGAAATTGCTGATTACGTAGGATTGAATCGCAGTTACCTGAGCGTTCTATTTAAGAAAAATGTTGGCATGTCACCGATTCAGTATTTGCAAACCTGCCGTTTAAGCAAAGCTCGAAATATGCTTTCTACTTCCAAATTATCGGTGGAAAGTATCGCCTGTTCCTGTGGTTATCAAAAAGCGGAATCACTCATCAAAGTTTTTCGCCAGACGTATCACACCACACCGGCAGCTTATCGAAAAAGTCTGCATAAAAGTATTTAATACTGGCAAAGTACAAAGTGAAATACATCGCAACATAGGATAATCTTCAAAAATAAAAATGTCTGTATTACGCTCAAAAGATAGAGAGTAACACAGACATTTTTATTTATTCATAAATTCCATTGATGGTTGTTTCAAAAACAACGTCTTTTCCAGCCAAATCTTCATTACCATAATTTTCAGGAAACGTCAGGTTCAGATCAAAGGTTTCTCCAACCGTATGTCCGATAATCCCTTCCTCAAAACCATCGATATAAGTATCAGAACCGATTTCCAAATCAGCGCCTGCACCATTTGTACTGCCGCCGTCAAAAGCCTCGCCATCCAAATAGCCAGTATAATCAATATTTACCACATCCCCATCTTCTACTTCCAAACCTTCTGTGGTGTTTAAAGTTGTTTCTGCTGCTGTGCTTTCGGATGTTGTATCGGAAGCTTCTTCTTTATCAAAAACTCCGCTGGTCGCTACGATTCCGATAATCAAAACCACTGCAATCACTGTAGGAATCCCCCATTTCAATGCACAAATGATTTTCTTTTTCTTCATTTCTTTTGCTCTCTGTTTCGCACGCAGTTCCTGTGCTGCTTTTCTGTTTTCTTTCTTCATTTCATGACTCCTTGTATACGTTCTTTTATGTGTTGCTCACAACTGTAGCTGATTATAAGCCATGGGAGTGAAAAAATTGTGAAATTTTTTCACTATTTCGTTTCATATCATCAAAAAGATTCCTTTTATTCGCTCTCGCGGGTCTAGACAAAAAAACAGGCGAAACATCTCTAAGAAACATTTCGCCCAATAAAATTCCTTTATTTTTTAGAATCCCAATATTCACAGTCATCTCTTCCAATAACTTCAGAAGTAAATGGTGTTCCATCGTCTTTTTTGTAATGTTTGGTTGCTCTGAAAACATATTTTGCTCCAACGAATACGATTGGTACGTTGAAGAATACGATCAGAATATTTCCCAAATCAGAGAATGCCCACAGGTTTCCAAGATTCAGTCCTGCGATGTTACACAAAATACCAAATGCTGCTACAAACAGAGAAAGAATTCTTACGATGTTGATGCAGATTTTATCTCTGCGGATACGGTTTGCTGCGATTTCAGAGAAGCTGATCATACCCATCAGACAAGTATAAGCGAACAGACAGAAACACAAAGTAATCAGGAATGTAACGATTGCATTCATGGATGTACCTGGTGTCAGTTCAGCGATAGATGCTGTAAATTTAGGAAGTCTGTCCATAGCCATCCATGCTTCAGAGTCAGCACCATTCCAGCACTGCGCCATAACAACTACAAAACCGGATAATGTACAGATTACGATTGTATCGAGGAATACTCCCAAAGATGCGATCACACCCTGTTCACATGGATGTTTTGCATCTGCTGCTGCTGCTGACATTGTAATTGTACCCTGACCAGCTTCGTTGGACATCAGTCCACGTTTTACACCCTGAGCAAGAACGGTACCAAACAGGCCACCAAAAATAGCTTCCGGTTTGAATGCACCGCCAAATACTGCACTGAAGAAATAAGGAATCTTATCCACATTCAATACTACCAGCAACAGTACCACAACTATGTACAATACTGCCATAACTGGAACCATTCTGTCTGACCATTTGGAAACTTTTTTGATACCACCAAATGCAATCACTGCTGTTGCGATCACAATCAGAGCACCTACTACATAATAAAATGCAGAATCTGTAGCGATTGTTGTTCCTGTTACGATTTCTGCCATTGTTCCGATAGAAGAAACTACGTTAAATCCCTGTGCTGGCAGACAGCAAAGAGCATACAGAATATACAGAACAGATAAAAATACACCAACCCATGCTTTGTTTCCAAGCAGTTTTCTTCCGTAGAATGGCAGACCACCTACGAATTCATCGTCTTTCTTTTCTTTAAAGATCTGTGCCAGAGTAGCTTCCATATAAGCTACTGCCATTCCGAAAAATGCGGAAACCCACATCCAGAATACAGCACCAGGACCACCGACTGCAATCGCACCCGTAACACCAATGATATTACCTGGTCCAACTCGCATCGCGGAACTTAAGAAAAATGCTGCCAGAGGAGAAATACCTGTTTCGATCGTTCTCTTCTCTGTCATGGTTTTGATACCCTTCTTGAAATATGTCACCTGTATAAATCCCAATTTAAAACTGAAGAAAATACCGGAACCAAGAAGTAAAATGATGGCAAAAGAAAAATTGCCAAGCAGTGGGATGTTACGATACCATTCCATATTGGTAGGGAAATCCCACAGGAAATCGGATAACGGACCAATAAAACTAAATACGCCGTTAATTGCTTCAAAAATAGCCTGCATGATTTTTATTTCCTTTCTAAAATTTACATACTTTAGCCATTATAATACAAAATTTTTTTTATGTATATCACAAATTTTTATTTATCGATAATTTTCTACTAAAAACATTGGTTTTATCGACATAATTTCATCGTATTCTTCCTGTGCTACCTGCACATCTGCATTCAGGCGCTTCAAATCTTCCTTCAAAACCTCCAAAGCTTTTTCACAGGTATCTGCCTTTCCCTTTTTTATTATATTTATCATACGTGCCAAAGTACTCGGATGTGCATATCGAGCCGGCACCGGAAATTTCTGAACAAGTTTGAGATGATTTTCCATCTTTTGACAGGCAGCGTTCCACTGGTCCTCCATATATTTTAGGCTATTCTTCTTCGTTGGAAATACATTCGCTCTGGCAAATAAAAGCACTGCGGACAAACCAAACAATAGAAAATACATGGCATAACTTCTATCCGTTACAATCGCCCAGATTCCATATACTGCCGCAACAGCACCCAAAATCACAATTGAAAAAGCAATCCAACGGTACATCGGATTCGATTGTTCGAAGGCACGTTTCTTTTTCGCAGTTTCCGTTAAATTCTTATATAATTCAGGTCTTTTTTCCAAATGCATACGTGCATTTTCCAATTTTCGAATCTCGTTTTCTTCTTCTTTCGATAGTTTTCTGGTTGTTTCCTTTTTCTTTTTTGCCGCCTGCTGCGCTATTTTCTTTTCCGCAGCAGCACTCACGGTTGGAATATGTGGAAAATACTGCTTCATATATTTCAGGATTTCATCTACTTCTTCCTCTCGTTTGAAAATACACTGTTTTTCCTTTCCACCATCATAAACAACAACAAAATATGGAATAGAGGCAAATGCACCCTGACCAGAAAATCCCCCCTGACTCATAGCAACTCTCTTAAATACTCTCTCTATGGAATCTATCGGGATATAATATTTACGGCTTATATAGAAACCATTTACATATACCGCTTTTTTCCCAATTCCACAAGGGCCAATTTTCCTGCAGTTTTTCTTATCTTCTCGCAAAATATCTTTTTCCAGTGCTTTCTTACTTAATGCTCTCATCGATATTTTCACTCCTTTATAACAGCTACCGCCGCAAAGGCAATGCTCTGCGGTGGTATTCCTTTTTCATTCTACATGACCTGTATGTTCATCTTTATGTAAAAATTCATATCTTGGTTTTGGATTCTTTTTCTTTATAATATACAAGAAAACTCCAAGACAGGCAATAGCTGCAATGATTCCAATCGGGTATGCATATTCCATCCCCCAGTTTAAACATTCTTCTGCTGCCACAAAATACGTTGCAGATACCGCACACATAAATGTTGCCGGCAATGCCGTAATCCAATAATTTTTCTTTTCCATATAAAGATACATACTTGCTGCCCATAAAACAATAGCGGCAAGTGTCTGATTGCTCCAACTGAAATATCTCCATACAATACTGTAATCCAACTGGCTTACAATCGCTCCCATCCCAACGGTTGGCACGCAGAGAATCAAACGATTTCTCCAATCTTCCTGATCGATATGGAACCAGTCGGAAATCGTAAGTCTGGCAGAACGAAATGCCGTATCTCCGGATGTAATCGGACAGACGATAACACCAACCATAGCCAATACAATACCGAATCCACCCATTGTCTTTTCACACACATCATATATAGCAGCAGATTGTCCTGCTTTTAACACTTCCTGCAGCCCGGTATTCATGCCATTTGTTACTTCATAAATGGAGCATCCTGCTGCTGCCCAAATCAGTGCAATTACAGCTTCTGCGATCATGGAACCGAAAAATACCGAACGTCCCTGTCGTTCCGTTTTCATACAACGCGCCATCAAAGGGCTCTGTGTGGCATGGAAACCGGAAATCGCACCACAAGCAACCGTAATAAACATAAAACTCCACACCGGTGTCTGATCCGGATGCATGTTTCTGAAATTGTCCCAAATCTCAGGTATCTGATAGGATGGATTCGTAAAAATCCCAATAATAACCCCAAGAGCCATCACGAGCAGACAAATACCGAAAACCGGATACGCTTTCCCTATCATCTTGTCAATCGGAACAAACGTTGCGATAAAATAATATGCAAAAATAATAAACGTCCAAATCTGTGTATTTACCAGATAACCGGTACCACCCATATTACCGATTAACGTAGTGATCAGACCAGCCGGACCTACCGCAAATACCGTACCTACCATAACAAGCAGCACAACGCTAAACACACGCATCACACTTTGCATACGGCCGCCCATATACATGCCTGTAATCTCTGCAATCGTCACACCATCGTTTCGTTCACTTAGCATTCCGGTGAAATAATCGTGTACTGCCCCTGCAAAAATCGTCCCAAATGTAATCCACAAAAATACGATTGGTCCCCACAGAGCACCTTCCATAGCACCAAATACCGGACCCAGACCAGCAATATTTAAAAGCTGTACAAGAAACAGCTTCCAACGAGGCATCACAACGTAATCAATACCATCGTCAATACGCACTGCCGGAGTTTCACGATCATCTGGTGAAAATATCTTCTCTACGATTCTTCCATACACCATATACCCAAGCAACAACACCGCAAGACAGAGGAAAAAACTTCTCATACTACCATCCTCCTGATAAAACACGAACTATATTCTATTTAGTATACCATTGATTATAGGCAATTTCAATAAAAGCATTTGTAATTATAGGATTTTTTTGTTAAATTTGCTTGATATTTTATAAATTTTTCTTCCTTTTTCCTAAAAATCCCCTCACCTATTCTGCTTCCTTATTTCTCTCTATTTTCTGTGATAATAAGGATACTCAAATCATTTTTTTCATGATAAAATGGACAAAAAAGGAGGGTATGCTCATGGATTGGAATGCAAAATGGATCAAACCGGCCATCAATATGGGGGATGTAGCGCCGGTATTTTCAAAAAATTTTCTCTTAACAAAACCAGTCAAGGAAGCCAAACTTTACATCACTGCTATGGGAGTTTATGAAGCTCACATCAATGCAGACCGAATTGGCAATTTCATTCTGGCACCTGGCTGGACTACATATAAAAAACGCTTACAGTATCAGGAATATGATGTGACGAATCTTCTCGCACATGAAAACACATTGACCGTAACCGTAGGAAAAGGCTGGTATCGAAGCCGACTGGTTGGCTGGCAGCCATCTCCGACCCAAAAAGAACTGATGGATCAGCCATGCGGGCTTTTGGCACAATTACAAATTACTTATGAAAATGGAGATATGGAAACCATTCTTTCCGACGAAAGC
>JAXJUX010000208.1:0-39453 GCA_036308845.1 Ruminococcus sp. | reverse complement strand
GAATCACCCAAGATGGTGCAGAGAAATTATGAAAGATGCGTTGGAAATGCTTCTGCCACAGCCAGTATTGAAACATTCCGGTCCGACAACCATGGTTACGACCATCAACGAACAGGAAAAAGAGGGAAGATACGTGTTGCATGCCCTGCACTATATACCGGTGAAAAATTGTGTGGACATCTACACGATTGATGATATTATTCCATTGTATCACATTGATTTTTCCGTAAAGACAGAAAAACAAATCTGTGGTGTTTGCCTGGTTCCAGAAGGAAAAGAGGTATCATTTGAGGAAAAAGATGGACGAATTTGTTTCCAGTTGGAAAAAATAGATGGGCATCAGATGGTGGAATTGAAGTATAGATAAAAAGATGGTTGATTTGAATGGGGCTGTCGCCCTAACTATAAATTTGTTAAGGCGATAGTCCCAATTATTATAAAGAATCACATTGTGTAAAAAATTATTTTATGTTAAAAATCTTCCAAGTATGCTTGTGCTTCTTCTGGAGTGAGTTGATATTCTGTAATCAGTTCCCGCAATGTATCTTCTAAACTGATATTTTGTTTTTAACAAAAATTAACAAGAATTTGAATGCCTTCTTTTATACATTCTGTGATAGCCAATTCTACTGCATCCTCCAATGGAAAGTCGGCACTATATGCTCTGACTCGTGCCGTATATTCCGCGTAATCGTGAAGTGTTTTGCAAGCATCGAGTAGTTCTTTATTATGCCCTTTATTGATATTGAACATAATAGAAGTTAACTCGAGTGCAGGATATTTAGCAGGAATGATATAACAGTCGGACAATTTTAATTCTGTGCGGTCAGGGATATCATCGGTACCGTTATAAAAAGTAATAAATTTCGGAGTCGGCAGCATCACGGCTTTGGTACTATATAAATTTTTATCTTTGGTAAGTTTGGAAAATGCTTTAAAAGTATTGTAACATAGAATCATTTAAGATGCTAGAAAAAGAGTGTGCGTTATTTTGTCAAATAGTGAGTATTTTTGACAATACAAAAAGGGGCAAATAAACTGCCCCTTTTGCAATGCTAAAATTTGTGTTTCAATCTTGTACGGAAAGTCCTTTTATCAATCGTCAATTCGATTGGATCGATTGGGTCAATCGGATTTTCAATCTGTGTTTTTTTCTTTCTTTTATGTCTTTTCATGAGAGTACCGGTTACGTTGTAGACCCAGAAAGAATAGGTGTACAGAATGCTGGCTTTTCCCAGTTTTTCTTTTACAGTTTCATTGTAAAGGCTTCCACCTGCTTCAATGGCGCCTTTTTTCCGAAGAAGGGATATTAACTCAATCTCGCTTGTGACACGTTCCGGCAATATCGTATATCCCATACCGCAGCTTTTGAAGTTATGTGCATCGCTGCCGCCAACACCAGGCAAATGGTATTCAGCTGCTAATTTTGCAGCCTGTTCGTTGGATTCCAATGTTTCGCAGGCATTAAATGCTTCGATAAAATCAAATTGCTTCAGAATATCAGGATGTTTACGATAAAATCTGGTATGTGTAATGCTCATAAAAGCTTCCCCACATGGATGAGCAGGTCCCAAAATACCACCATTTTTATGGACAAAATCGATCAGTACGGAAACCGGAAGTCCTCTGGTCTCCAGGAGTCGTTTTTTGACTTGCGGAGGCATGATAACAAGAATATGTCCTGCATCTCTGGTATCGTATTCGATGCCTTTTAAAACGACAAAACTGGTATGTTTTTGGTTGCGTATTTCCTCTTTCCAGTAGCGGTATCCGTTGTACGTATCGTGATCGGTAACGACCATACCATCAAACCCTTTGGATTTTAACGTTTGAATGTAATGGTCAATACTGATCTTGCTGTCTGGTGATCCTTCTTTTACGTGACAATGCATATCTATTTTCATAAGAGACTCCTTTAACATTCATTCTATACTACCATGATGTAAGGACTAAAAGTTGTTTAGAATGTATTCTTATTTCTATTGTAACATAGAAATGAGAAATAATCCTCAACAAATTAGAATTATTTGTACAAAAAAGGACAATTTTTGTGATTTTGTACTATTAAAAAATATAAAAATGTCATTGGGAACGCAGAGTATTGCGAAAAAAAACAAACAGTAATATGAATTTAGAGGTTAGATGTGGGATGAAAATTGACAAATCGTAGGGTAAGTGCTATAGTTGAAAAAGATTATACAGGGGAGCTTGTGGCAGCAGGCTGAGAGGAAGTCATCAACTTCGACCCTATAACCTGATTCGGATAATGCCGACGTAGGAAGTCATAGAATGTTGATTTTTTCGGAGATATCGTTTCAGGTATCTCCTTTTTTGTTACCTAGAAAATGAAAGGAAATAAAAAATGAACAAGAAAACTAAAAAATTATGTATGGCAGGCATTTTGTGCAAGCCTAATTCGTAATTTGTTAGGGATTGGAAGCCTGATGGCATTTCCGGGAAGTATGTTTGGTGCATTGATTTGCGGAATTGCTTATTGGAAGACGAGAAATATTCCATTTACACTGATTGCAGAAGTATTTGGAACAGCAGTATTGGGCGGCTTGTGTGCCTATCCGGTAGCTGTTTTGCTGATGGGTACCAGCGCAGGAGATATTGCATTTTATACCTATATCATTCCATTTTTGATTTCGACTGCCGGAGGGGCTGTTTTATCCGCGGTCTTGCTTGGAGCTTTGAAACGTACCGGGATGCTGGCTGAGTTTGCAAGGGATTAGGAGAAATAAATATGTTAAAAACAATGCTTGAAAATGTGAGAAAACAGTGTCCATTGATACATAATATTACCAATTATGTTACGGTAAATGATTGTGCGAATGTGCTTCTGGCCTGTGGTGCCTCACCGATTATGGCAGCTGATGTGGGAGAAGTGGAAGAAATCACAACACTTTGCAATGGACTAAATATCAACATAGGAACCTTAAATCAAAGAACTATTCCATCCATGCACAAGGCAGGAAAAATGGCGAATACTTTGGGACATCCGGTGGTATTGGATCCAGTGGGAGCGGGAGCATCCACCCTTCGAACGAAAACGGCAATGGATTTGATAGAAGATATTAAATTTACGGTTATTCGTGGAAATATTTCTGAAATTAAGACACTTGCGTTGGGAAAAGGAACAACCAAAGGAGTAGATGCGGATTTTGCAGATACGGTGACAAAAGAAAATCTTTCTCAAGTGGTGACATTTGCTCAGGAATTTTCACGAAAAACGGGTGCAGTCATTGCGATTACAGGCGCCATAGATATTGTAGCAGATGCGGGAAATGCGTATTGCATTTATAACGGGCATCCTATGATGAGCAGTATCACGGGAACTGGATGTCAGCTTTCTGCAATCACTGCAGCGTATGTGGCCGCCAATCCGAAAACGCCGCTGGAAGCTGCGGCAGCAGCGGTTTGTCTGATGGGAGTATGCGGAGAAAAGGCATATGAGCGTTTGGGAAAAGAAGATGGAAATGCAACGTATCGGAATTATATTATAGATGCGATTTACCATTTGACTGGGGAAGAACTGGAAGAAAGAGCGAAGATAGAGGAGTTAAAAAATGAACTGTAGAAAAGAATATATGCAGCTGTATGCTGTCACAGATCGTACATGGGTTGGTGAACAGACTTTATTGGAACAAGTAGAAGCAGCCTTAAAGGGTGGTGTAACCTGTGTGCAGCTTCGTGAGAAAGAATTGGATGAAGAAGCATTTTTAGAAGAAGCGATGGAAATGAAAGTATTATGTGAGAAGTATCATGTACCATTTATCATCAATGATAATGTGGAAATTGCCATCAAATGTAAGGCAGATGGTATTCATGTAGGACAGAAAGATATGGAAGCTGGAAATGTCCGCAAGTTGGTGGGGGATGATATGATGATTGGTGTTTCTGCCAGAACCGTAGAACAGGCGTTAAAAGCCCAGGAAGCAGGAGCGGATTATCTCGGCGTTGGTGCTATGTTCACCACCACAACAAAGTTAGATGCAAATCAGGTGTCTTTTGAGACTTTGAATGCAATTTGTGAAGCTGTAACCATTCCAGTAGTAGCTATTGGTGGAATCAGTAAAGCAAATATGTTGGAATTGGCGGGCTCCGGGGCTGATGGAGTGGCACTTGTTTCTGCGATTTTTGCCGCTGAGGATATTGAGGAAGAATGCAGGGAACTGGGTACGTTATCACGGAAGATGAGTGGTTGTTAAGAACAAAATTATGGATGTGAATCGTCATATGTTTTATGCCTGTGATTTTTTGAATTACCGTGCATTTTAAGAAATTGATTTATGACACCGTAGATTTTCAGTGTTTTAGGCGTAAACTAGATGGAAAATACGGTGTCTTTTTACAAACTGCGTTGTTTATGCCGTAATTTTAGCTGGTCAATATGACTTAGCGATAGAAAATGCTGGGAAAGTACGGCGTGTCTACGAAAATATGTAGGATGCGCCGTATTTTTGTTGTTTGGGAAGGATATTTTTCGTTGTAAGTACAGTGCATATTTCTTGGAATTAGTTTGCACCGTACTCTGTACATTTTGTGTTATATGGATATAGTTGAACTTTAGAAATTCACAGAAACTTTCCTATGATTTGTCGATTTCTGTCGAGATATTTAGATGAAAATGTTTTGCCTTAGCAAGAGGAAAATGATATGATTTTTGTACACAAATTTCATACGTATATATCTAATACGTAGTTTGTGAATTGTTCCGGCGTATCGCCGTTAATCCCATTTTTTATTAAATTAAGGAGGTTTCTGCTTATGGCAAATAAACTGGTTGCTTCATTTTTAGAGGCTCGTGGTGCTATTGATTATAATATGACGAATAATTATATGTTTCGTTATATTTTACAAAAGAATCTGAAAGTTTTGAAAGGATTGATTTGCGCGCTGTTGCATTTGAAACCGGAGGATGTAAAATCAGTAGAAATAAAAAATCCTATTGATCTTGCAGGCGATGTAACAGGTAAAGAATTTATTTTGGACATAAAAGTTTTGCTTAATAATAATCAAATCCTAAATCTTGAAATGCAGGTAAAAAATGAACATAATTGGGCGGAACGCTCATTGGTTTATTTGTGTCGTTCTTTTGATCAGCTTTATCGTGGACAGGAATATGAGGAGGCTTTACCGGCAATACATATTGGATTTGTAGATTTTACTATGTGTCCGGATGAACCGGAATTTTATGCAACGCATATGCTTACAAATGTGAAAAATCATCATGTCTATAGTGACAAATTTGTCCTTTCTGTGGTAGACTTAACTAAAATAGATTTGGCTACAGAGGAAGATAAGGCTTACAAAATTGATCAATGGGCCAGACTCTTCAAAGCGAAAACATGGGAGGAGTTAAGGATGTATATGAAAAAAGACGAATATATTGATGAAACTATTTATTCGCTTTATCAGGCGAATGCGGATGAAATTGTTCGTGAACAGTGTCTTGCCCGTGAGGACGCAGAACGTCGGGAACGTACGTATAAAAGAGATTACAATCGTGCTATGGAGGAAAATGCAGCTCTGAAAGCTGAGAAAGCAGCCTTGGAAGCAGACAAGAGTGCATTGGAAGCGGATAAAAAGGCTTTGAAGACAGACTATGATTCTTTGAAAGCGGATTTTGAAATGTTGAAGGCACAGATGGCAGAATTGCAGAAAAAATTGGAAAACAAATAATTAGGAAGAAGCTATGTGGAGTAAGTTCCATGTGGCTTCTTTTTTGAAAAAAAGTGATAGCCTCGTAGCTGTATCTATATTCTGTATTGCTGTTTGAAAATAATCCTTATGAATATAAACAACAAGTAATACTATTTGCATAGCAATGAGAATTTGAAAATGGTAAACTATAGGAAATAGCAAGAATACGGGGTGAACAAAATGAATTTTACATTAGAAAATGAAAATCTGAGCATTGTAGTGTCTGAACAGGGCGGTGAACTGCAATCTATTTATGGGAAAAAAGAACAGCAGGAATACTTATGGCAGGGCAATCCGGAAATCTGGCCGGACCGTGCACCAAATCTGTTTCCTTATATTGCACGTTTGACGAATGGAATGTATACCTATCAGGGAAAAACATACCAGATGCAGATTCATGGATTTGTGATGTATCGTGCGTTGAATGGAACAAAAAATGACAATGAACTTTGTTTTGAACTGCGTGCGGATGAGGAAACCTACAAACAGTACCCATTCCAATTTGTGTATAGAATCAAATATCGACTGGAAGAAAATCGTGTCTGCATTACATATGAAGTAGAAAATCAGGATACGAAAAAAATATGCGCTACAGTCTCAGACATGACATGTTTGATGATGATGCGATTATTTTGGGAAATCCAGGTTCTCGCATCCAACTGAAAGCAAAAGACAGGGAAAACAGTATCACCGTAGAATATCCGGATATGAGCTATCTTGGCATCTGGCATATGCCAAAAACGCAGGCACCATATATTTGTCTGGAACCATGGACTTCCCTTCCTTCCAGAAAAGATGTGGTGGAAGATTTGGAAACACAGGAAAATTTGATTGGTCTGGAAGCCGGTGCTGTATATCGCAATACGTGGAGTATTGTTATCGACTAAATAAATATTTATACTTGTGCTGAATAATAAACATTTGTATAATAAGGATAGCATAATGCAGTGAAACTATACCTGTAAGAATTAAATAGCAGGGGCTCATAAGAGCATGTGTAGAGAAGGGAGATTTACAAACATGAGAGAGATTTTGAACCTGAACACCAAATGGGCGTTCTCCAAGGAAGCAACAAGTGTTCCAGCCGAAATGCCGGAAAGATGGTATTGGGTAAACCTGCCACATACATGGAACGACATCGATGGACAGGATGGCGGCAATGACCTGTATCGTGGTACCGCGTACTATGCAAAAACAGTGGATAAAATCGATGTTCCAACAGCAGAACGCTATTTCCTGGAAATCAATGGTGCCAATTCTTCTGCATCTGTTTACTGGAACGGCAAAAAAATGGCAAGTCATGACGGTGGATATTCCACATGGAGAATCGATGTGACAGACGTGATGGAAGCGCAGAACCTGCTTGTTGTGGAAGTGGATAATACGCCAAATGATCATGTGTATCCACAAAATGCAGACTTTACATTCTATGGCGGTTTGTACAGAAGTGTGAACCTGATTGGTGTTCCAAACAGTCATTTTGATCTGGAATATTATGGAGGTCCAGGTCTTGCAGTGACTCCAGTTGTGGATGGAGCAAATGCAAATGTGGCTGTGGAAGTTTGGGTAACAAACAAAACAGAAGCTCAGAAATTGGTTTATACAGTGAAAGACCAAGAAGGAAATGTTGTTGCAGAAACAACAACTACTGATACAAAAGCAGATTTCGTAATCGAAAATGCACATCTTTGGAATGCAAGAAAAGATCCATATCTGTACAGCGTGGAAGTTGCTCTGGTAGAAGATGACAAAGAACTGGATAAAGTAAGCACACGTTTTGGATGCCGTTCTTTCCAGATCGATCCGAACCGTGGATTTATTTTGAATGGAGAAGAATATCCACTGCGTGGTGTGTCCCGTCACCAGGACCGTTGGGGCGTAGGAAATGCATTGACACCAGAAATGCATGAAGAAGATATTGATTTGATCTGTGAAGTTGGTGCAAATACCATCCGTCTTGCACATTATCAGCATGATCAGTATTTCTACAATCTGTGTGATGAACGCGGTCTGGTTATTTGGGCAGAAATTCCATATATTACCACACATCTGCCAAAAGGACGCGAAAATACCATCCAGCAGATGAAAGAACTGATCACACAGAACTATAACCATCCATCCATCGTAGTTTGGGGACTTTCCAACGAAATCAACGCAGTGGAAGGAACTCCGGACGATCCGGATATTCAGGACAATCACAGAGTACTGAATGATTTGGTACATGAAATGGACAAAACACGTCTGACAACGATGGCTTGTGTATCTACCTGTTCACCAGATCATCCATATACCTTGATTCCTGATACCATCAGCTACAATCATTATTTTGGATGGTACGGCGGAGATGTAAAAGATTATGCGCCATGGTTTGATACCTTCCATGAAAAACATCCGGATGTCTGCATTGGTGTATCCGAATACGGATGTGAAGCGCTGAACTGGCATACTTCTCAGCCAGGAGCAGGCGATTACACAGAAGAATATCAGGCATACTATCATGAAGAACTGATCAAACAGTTATTCCCACGCAAATATCTGTGGGCTACACACGTATGGAATATGTTTGACTTTGGGGCAGATGCTCGTAACGAAGGCGGAGAAAACGGACAGAACCACAAAGGTCTGGTAACCTTTGACCGTAAATACAAGAAAGACTCCTTCTATGCTTACAAAGCATGGCTGTCTGATGAACCATTCGTACATCTCGCAGGAAAACGTTACGTTGACCGTGTAGAAGATACCACAAGAGTAACCGTATACTCCAACCATCCAACTGTAGAACTGTTTGCAAATGGTGTATCTCTTGGTATAAAAGAAGCCGAAGATCATTTCTTCCATTTTGAAGTTCCAAACTGTGGCGAAACAAAATTGGTTGCAGTTGCCGGTGAACTGAAAGATGAAAGTGTGATCCGTAAAGTAGAAACAGAAAATCCTGCATACCGTCTGGTAGAAAAGGGCGCTGTTCTGAACTGGTGGGATATTACAGAAATCGACGGCTATTGTTCTTTGAATTCTCGTCTGAAAACAGTGATTGAAGCTGTGGGAACAGAAGTTACAGGTCAGTTACTGGCACCATTTATGGGTGGATTTGCAGCACAGCCAGCAACATTGAACATGATGAATAACATGACGGTTCTTCGAATCATCGGTCTGATCGGCGGTACTTTAGGTATGGAAATGACAAAAGAAAGTCTTTTGGAACTGAATGCAAAATTAAATGCAATTGCAGTAAAATAGTAATTAAAAATTTCTTTTGTCATGGTATAATAAGTATCAGAGAGCAGGCGCAGCCTGTACGTTGTGAATAAGAAAAGATAGTTAGGAAACTGTGGAAAAATATTGTGAAGACAAACCAATGGATTTGGAACCATATGTGGATACCATGGGCAATGTCTATGATTATGGATTTGGTATGAATTGGGATGGAAAGATTGAATAAGTAATCAAGTGTATATAACAGGGAGGTTTTGTGGATGAAAGCAAAAATTATGATGATTGGGTGTGGATGGCGTTCGCAGTTTTACCTTCGTGCGGTCAAATCGCTGCCACAGGATTTGGAAATTGCAGCGATTGTTATGAATACAAAGGAACGTGTACAGCAGATTCAGGAGGAGACAGGATATTTTGCGACAGATAATCTGGAAGAAGCGATTGCGAAAAATCCAGACTTTGCTCTGATTTGTGTTCCGAAACCAAAGATGACAGATTATATTATTTCCTTGATGGAACATCAGATTCCTGTTTTGTGTGAAACTCCACCGGGAATCACAGTGGACGATTTGAATCGTTTATGGGCAGAGAAGGTACGCCTGAATGGAAAAGTGCAGGTCACAGAGCAGTATTTCCTGCAACCATATTATGCGGCAGTGCAAAATATCATTCAGGATGGTGTTTTGGGAGAAGTATCGAATGTAAATATGTCTGCCATTCATGGATACCATGCCATCAGTATTTTCCGTAAATTCCTTGGCATTGGATTTGAAAATTGTGAAATCAGCGGAAAGAAATTTCAGTATCCGGTGATGAAAACCCGTGATCGTGCAGGCTGGTATCAGACAGGAGAAATGCTGAGCGGAAACCGTGACCGTGTGGATTTTGTCTTTGAAAATGGAAAAACAGCTTTTTATGATTTTGATAATGAACAGTATTTCTCTCCAATCCGTGGAAGATATTGGAATGTGCAGGGAGAAAAAGGGGAAATCTGGAACACCCGTGTCTGCTATATGGATGAAGAAAATCGCCCGATTGTGGAAGAGATGCATCGCGAAGACGATGGTGTGTACAACATTGACGGATGGAGCCATTTGCATATTTCATTTAAAGGAAAACGGGTGTATGAAAATCCATTTCCAGGTGTTCGTTTAAATGATGATGAACTGGCGGTAGCGGATGTATTGATGCATATGAAGCATTATGTGGAAACAGGGGAAGATTTTTATTCTTTGAGAGAAGGATTGCAGGACGCTTATCTGGATATCTGTAAGGAACAGGCACTGGAAACTGGTGAGGTTGTGCGGACAGAGACACAAAGTTGGGTGTAAGAACGTGTGATATTTTTGATAAAACCATTGGAATGGAAAGTTCTGATGGTTTTGTTTTGAGTTTGAATAGTATCAATGATACTATTTTATGGAGCGGAAGGAGAGAAATTATTGGTAAAAAACGTCGAAGATGTAGAAGATTTTCTAAAGAAAGTAAAGATATTAGTGAACGATAAAGATAAAGCTCGTGTCAATGATGCATCTTGGGCAGACGGAAAAGTAAATAAGACATTACAGTATAAAACAGAAAAAGGCATAACAAATGATGTGATCAGGAGCGTTGTAGCAGAATTGAATGTGGAACATTATAGCTCAACGCAAAAGGATATAAATAAATATTTTCCAAATGAAGAAGTTTGGATCTTTGGTATTACAAAAAATTTAGTAGATGAAGATGAAAATTTTTATATTAAATTAAAGATAAAAAAATGAAGGACGAATATTTGTTGATCATGTCATTCCATCCGGAAAAACCAATAAATGAAAAAGATAGATTAAAATTTCCATATAGAACACAGATTCGTAAAAAAGTTAATTGATATTTGGGAAAATGGAAAAGGAGTGAGCTGAATGGAAACAAGAGTAATTTGTTTTGAATGTGGTTCAGAAGAATTGTATGAGTGGAAAATAGTTTCGAGAAAATATGAAGGCGAAGGTTATTCATTTTCAATGGACGTAAAAGTTCCATTTTGTAAAGTGTGCGGAGCACCGATAACGATAGAAGAAATTGAGGAAAAAATCGCTGAAAAAGCGAATGATAAAATACGTGAATGTAAGGGTATTATAAAAAAGGAGGAAATCACGTTTCTATTAGAAACGTATCATGTAAGTCAGAAATTTTTGAGTAGATTACTTGGTTGGGGGGAAATTACATTAACGAGATATGTTAGTGGAGGGTATACGCCTAACCAGGCAAATAGTGATAAATTAAAATCATTAGATGATCCGTATGTATTTCAGGAATTACTTCTTGAAAATATAGAAAATACAAATGGAAATATAAAAAAAGAAAAAAACTTTAAGAAGGCACAAATAGCTGTGAATCGAAGAATTGATGAATTGGAAAAATCAGTTGGTAAAATATATCAAGTGGTAAACTGGTTTTTGGCACAGTCTTCGGAAGAAAATCCATTAACGCATTTGGGATTACAAAAGTTATTATATTTTTCCCAAGGTTGGAATAAAGCATTGAATCACAACTGGCTGTTCCAAGAAGATTGTGAAGCATGGGTTCATGGTGCAGTATACCGAAACATATATAATGAATTTAAAAAATTCAAATATATGTCATTACCAAAAGTGGAAAAAGAAGTTCATTTAGAAAAAAATGAATTACAGATTCTGGAAACGGTGAAGAAATACTATTTTGATATCTATACGGCAAAGACACTTGAGAATATATGTCATCTGGAAGAACCGTATAAAATAGCAAGAGAAGGTTATAGAGAAACAGAAAATTGTGAACAAATGATAAGTAAAGAACACATTAGTGCGTATTACGAACGAATAGCGAAAAAATATAATATTACAACAGATGATACGTCAAACATGAAAAAATATTTGAATGACTTGTTGACATAAAATACCTGTCTTCATATAATTTAGTCAGACGTATGACGTCTTGAGGAATGATGAAAGATGAGGCATATGTATGTATAAACAGAAAAAAATAGATAATCGTCTCCTGGGAGACCAGATTGAAGACGAATTGATGCGATATATTTTAGAAGAACCGATTGAAATCGGTCAAAAAATACCGAACGAATTTGAACTTGCAGAAATGTTTGGTGTTGGGCGAAGTACCGTTAGAGAAGCAGTGAAAGGGCTGGTTTCTAAAGGGGTTCTGGAAGTGAGAAGAGGATCTGGAACGTTTGTGATCAGTACGAGTTCCACGGATATGGATCCGTTAGGTTTGTCCAAACAGAAAAATAAATTCAAGTTAGCATTGGATTTGTTTGAAGTACGTCTGATGTTGGAACCGGAAATTGCGGCTGCAGCGGCTAAAAATGCAACGGAGGAAGATTTGCAACAGTTAAAGGCGTTATGTGATGAGACAGAAAAGACTTATTTAGAAGGCAAGAATCATATTCCGAAGGATATAGAATTTCACACTTGTATTGCTATGTGCAGTAAAAATGAAGTGGTAGAGATTTTAATACCGATTATCAATACAGCGGTTATGACATTTGCAAATTTGACGCAGCGTGCTTTGCGTAAGGAAACAATCGAAACCCATCGTGCAGTTGCGGAAGCGATTATCGACAGAGATCCTGTAGGGGCAAAATATGCAATGATGATGCATCTGACCTACAATCGACAAGCTATTTTAAAGATGATAAAAGAACAGAAAATCAATATGTCAGATGTTTCGGAGGGCGAAATGGGAGAAAAATAAAGCACTCCATGACAGTTTAGGTAAAAGTGCATAAAAAAGAGTGTTTTTTAGTATGAAAAACACTCTTTTTTTGTGCAATAAAGCAAAAGTAAAGATAATACATCAGATGACTTGGCGAAATATATAGAAAATAGTATATTTATAGCGTTAAAACATCAGACGTCAGATGTATAGAAACGTAAACAGAAAAAGGAAATGAAAGAGAGGGTAACATTATGGAAGCATTAAATCCAATGCGTCTCGTACTGGCAGCCATCATTGGTTTGGTTATTCTGTTGGTACTGATTATTAAGTTTAAAGTTCACGCAATGATTTCTATTTTAATTGGTGCTATTGCTATCGGCTTAATTGGCGGAATGCCAGTGGCAGATATCGTTACGGCGGTAAATGATGGTATCGGAAACACGTTAAAAGGGATTGCGTTACTTGTTGGTTTAGGGTCTATGTTCGGTGCAATACTTGAGGTATCAGGGGGTGCACAAACGTTGGCCGTATCTATGGTGAAATGGTTTGGCGATAAAAAAGCAGCTTGGGCACTTGGTATTACCGGTTTGGTTATTGCAATGCCAGTATTCTTCGATGCAGGTCTGATCATTTTGATTCCATTGGCATTTTCATTGGCAAAAAGAACAAATCGTTCTTCTCTGTTTTATGTAATTCCGCTTTTAGCTGGTCTTGCTGTAGGACATGCATTTATTCCACCAACACCAGGTCCTGTACTGGTAGCAACTATGTTGGGTGTTGATCTTGGATGGGTAATTTTGATTGGTACATTCTGTGGTATTTTTGCCATGATCGTTGCAGGTCCAATCTGGGGATCTATCTGTGGTAAAAAATATCAGGTTCCAGTTCCTGAACATGTAGCAAATCAGGCAGATTTTGATGAATCCAAACTGCCAAACTTCTGGGTAATCGTAGGTATTATTCTGATTCCATTGGTTCTGATTATTATGAAATCTGTTTCTGGCGTGGTGCCTGCATTAAGTGGTCTGCAGTCAGTATTTGGTTTTCTTGGAGAACCATTTGTAGCATTATTGATTGCAACAGTTATTGCAATACTGGTTCTTGGCCTGAAACATGGATATAGCATGGATGAACTGGAAAAAGTAATGTCCAAATCTCTGGAACCAACAGGTATGATTCTTCTGGTTACAGCTTGTGGTGGTGTACTTCGTTATGTTCTGCAGTATTCCGGCCTGGGCGATGTAATTGGAAATGCAGTATCTTCTATGTCTCTGCCAATCGTAGTTCTGGCATTTATCGTAGCAGCACTGGTTCGTATTTGTGTAGGTTCTGCAACAGTAGCTATGACAATGGCAGCAGGTATCGTAGCAGCTATTCCAGGAATTGCAGAATTATCTCCACTGTATCTGGCATGTACAACAGCAGCAATCGCTGGTGGAGCAACTGTTTGTTCACACTTCAATGACTCCGGTTTCTGGCTGGTAAAATCCCTGGTAGGACTGGATGAAAAAACCACATTGAAAACATGGACAATCATGGAAACATTGGTTGGATTTACAGGTTTTGTAGTAGCATTGATTATTTCTTTCTTCGCATAATATAAACATATTCGGTAGGAATGTACTGAGGCGGAAGAAAAGATGTTGCTGATGTAGTCTGTATGCTGTTTCGGTTGGCGCAAGCGAACATCCAATGGATGTCTGGCGTCCGCCTCAGACAGAGAATCTCGTATAGCGAGATTCATTCTTGTATGATAGAATACATATATTGGAAAGGAATGAAAAACTATGAGTTGTTTAAAAAGTCAGGAAATGCGTAAAGTGGCTCCGGAACAGGATCCACTTCGTATCGGAACCGGTTGGAAACCGGAAGATTTATCAAAACCACAGATTTTTATCGAAAGTACATTTGGTGACAGTCATCCAGGAAGCGGTCATTTGGACATTTTAGTGGAAGAAGTCAGAAAAGGTGTAGAAGAAGCTGGTGGATACGGTGCCAGATATTACTGTACTGATATGTGTGACGGCGAAAGTCAGGGAACAGACGGTATCAATTATAGCTTGGTAAGCCGTGAAATGATTGCTAATATGATTGAAATTCAGGCAAATGCAACACCGTTCGATGCTGGTGTGTATCTGTCAAGTTGTGACAAAGGACTTCCAGCAAATCTGATGGGACTTTGCCGTGTTAATATGCCTGGAATTGTTGTGCCAGGTGGAACAATGAATGCTGGACCAAACATGCTTACGTTAAATGAACTTGGCGTATACAGTGCAAAATTCCAGCGTGGTGAAATCGATGAAGACACTTTAAATTGGGCAAAACACAATGCTTGTCCAAGCTGTGGAGCTTGTTCATTCATTGGAACTGCATCTACCATGCAGATTATGGCAGAAGCCCTTGGCCTTGCACTTCCAGGAAGTGCATTGATGCCAGCAACAAGTCCAGACCTTTTGGCATTTGCAAGAGAGGCAGGAAGATTGTCTGTAAAACTTGCTCATATGGAACATATGCGTCCAAGCGATATCGTAACGATGGACAGCTTTGAGAATGCGATTTTAGTACACGCAGCAGTTTCCGGAAGTACCAACTGTCTGCTTCATATTCCAGCAATTGCTCATGAGTTGGGTATCGAGATTACTGGAGATACTTTTGACCGTCTGCACAGAAATGCAAGATACCTGCTGAATGTACGTCCAGCGGGACAGTGGCCTGCAGAATGCTTCTATTATGCAGGTGGAGTACCGGCAATTATGGAAGAAATCAAAGAACATTTGCATTTGGATGTTATGACAGTGACTGGAAAAACACTTGGAGAAAATCTGGCAGAATTAAAAGAAAACGGATTTTATGAACGCTGCGAAAAATGGCTGCAGGAATTCAATGAACGTTACGGTGTATCTGTGACAAGAGAAGATATTGTTCGTCCATATGACAAAGCGATTGGAACGGACGGAAGTATTGCCATTCTTCGTGGAAATCTTGCTCCGGAAGGTGCAGTAATCAAACATACTGCATGTCCAAAAGAAATGTTCAAAGCCATTCTTCGTGCAAGACCATTTGACAGTGAAGAAGAATGTCTGGACGCAGTATTGCATCATAAAGTAGAAAAAGGCGATGCAGTCTTTATCCGTTATGAAGGACCAAAAGGCAGCGGTATGCCAGAAATGTTCTATACATCCGAAGCAATCAGCAGTGACAAAGAATTGGGTCGCAGCATCGCATTGATTACAGATGGTCGTTTCTCAGGCGCATCTACTGGTCCGGTTATTGGACACTGCAGCCCGGAAGCAGCCAATGGAGGTCCAATCGCATTGGTAGAAGAAGGCGATTTGATTGAAATTGATGTGGTAGAACGTAAATTGAATATCGTCGGAATTCACGGAGAAATGAAAACTCCGGAAGAAATCGACATCGTTTTGGATGAACGTAAGAAAAACTGGAAGCCAAGAGAACTTCGCTATCAGAGAGGTGCATTGCGCCTGTTCAGCGAACATGCAGTAAGCCCAATGAAAGGTGCTTATTTAGATTTTTAAAGTAATAAGAAATATGTAAACATAAGAACTCACTCCTTTTTATGGCAGGCACGAAAGTGCCTGCTTTTCTCTTGTTAGGTCTGCTTTTCGGCTTGGTAAACAAGTTTTTGGATAGAAATTGCTAGGGTGATACGTAAAGTTTGTGGCTTACAAATAAAAAATGCACATTTTCTTGATTCTGAAAGAAAATGTGAGTAAAATAGAGCCGAACAAGATGTTATCACCTTGCGAAAAACGCTCAAAAGGCGTAATAAAAAATAGGAGATGATACAAATGATTAAAGATTTAACCGAAGGGGAACCACGGAAAATTCTATGGCAGTTCACGCTTCCTATGTTTGTCAGTGTGATTTTTCAGCAATTGTATAACATTGCAGACAGTGTGATCGTAGGAAAGTTTTCTCTGCATGGGGAAGATGCGTTGGCAGCAGTTGGTGCTTCTTATCCGATTACGATGATTTTTATGGCAATTGCGATTGGAAGTAATATTGGATGTTCGGTTGTGATTTCTCAATTATTCGGAGCAAAAAAATATAAAGAATTGAAAACAGCGGTTTCAACGACATTGATTGCAGCTGCGGTATTGACTTCTATCTTGACGGTATTGGGAGTGTTGGGCAGCAGACTGATGCTTCGTATGATTCAGACACCGGAAAATATTCTTGCAGATGCAGATGTCTATCTGAAGATTTATATCGGAGGTTTTATTTTCCTGTTTTTCTATAATGTTGTAACAGGGATGTTTACCTCTCTTGGTGACTCGAAGACGCCGTTATATTTCCTGATTGCGTCCTCTCTTGGCAATGTTTTGCTGGATTATATTTTTGTGGCGTTTTTCCACTGGGATGTGGCCGGAGTTGCCTGGGCAACTTTTATTTGTCAGGGAATTGCCTGTATTTTGGCATTGTTTACGCTACAGAAACGTTTAAAAGAGGTAGAATGTGTGGAAAAACCAGAACTTTTTTCCTTACCAATGTTGAAAAAAGTAGCACTTTTTGCGGTGCCAAGTGTTTTACAGCAAAGTTTTATTTCAGTAGGAAATATTTTTATTCAGAGCCTGATTAATGGATTTGGTTCTTCTGTTATCGCGGGATATTCGGCGGCAATTAAAATCAATACCTTTGGAATTACCTGCTTTACGACACTGGGAAATGCGGTTTCCAGCTTTTCAGCGCAAAATATCGGTGCAAAGAAACATGACAGAGTGAAACAGGGACTTCGTGCCGGAATGGAAATGGGCTTGTTGATTGCGGTTCCATTTTTCGTATGTTGCTTTTTCAAAGGAGATTTTCTGATTCAGTTGTTTATGAATGAAGAATCTTCGGTTGCATTGAAAACGGGTATTGAATTCTTGAAAATCGTAGCTCCATTTTATTTCGTGATTTCTTTGAAATTGGCAACGGATGGATTACTTCGTGGCTCTGGTGCCATGAAACATTTCATGATTGCGACGCTGAGTGATTTGGTTTTACGTGTGGTATTGGCATATATTTTGTCAATACCGTTTGGAACGACAGGAATCTGGATGTCCTGGCCAATCGGATGGGTTTTAGGAACTGGATTGTCTTTGCTGTTCTATGCAAAAGGCGTTTGGAAAATATCATAGGAAAAGGAGAGGGGATATGGTTAAGCACATTATCTTATGGCAGTTAAAGGATGAATATTCCGAAGAAGAAAAGGCAAACATCAAAAAAGGAATGAAGGAAGGTCTGGAAAGCCTTTGTGGAAAAGTTCCTGGTTTGCTGGAAGCACGGGTACGATATGATGGATTGGCATCTTCCACTGCGGAAGTAATGCTGGATTCTGCTTTTACAGATGAAGCAGCATTGAAAGCATACAAACATCATCCGGAACATGTAAAAGTTGCCGATGGAAAAGTTCGTCCATTTGTGAAAACAAGAGTTTGCATGGATTATATTGTATAAGAAATCGAAAAGACAGGAGTATCGCTCCATGACGGAAAGTCATGTTGCGATACTCCTTTTGTTTATATTATAGACTCACTGAGCAAAGAAATAATCAGCTTTCAGAACAAACAGGATTTTCAATCAGAGAAGCCACGGTGAATTTGTGTTTGTGACCGTCTTCTCTTGTTGTAAAGCTTTCTGCATAATGCACGTGATGGTCTTCAGAAACTTTGATCGCAGGACCGGAAGTACCGCAAAATTCATGTTTGTGTCCATCACAGGAATCGGTAGTAAATCTTACTTCGTGTACGTGGCTGCCTTCACAAGGGATAGCTTCGCCAGATACGGTAGCAAATCTATGGTTATGCGCGTCATCACAACATCCCTGGATTTTGGTGCTTCCAAGGATTTCATGATTATGCTGTTTTGGGCAATGAGGTTTTTCTGTGTTATTTGAATTTATATAGAAAATTCCTTTCAAATTATATTTACATGATATCATATGCAAAAAATGATAGAAATTTACAGAAAATGGATAAAATAAAAATAATATATCGGCGGGTATATTGTAAAAATGAGATTGAATAAGTAAAATGTAAGTAAAGTGCAAAGAAAGGATTGTAGAACGTATGGATTTACAAGCGATACTTTTGGATGAGAAGCCCTCTCATTATTTTGAAGATTTTAGAGAAAAAAATTTATATACAGAAGAATTGAAAGAATTATATACACTGATTACAATCGAACAAAATCCAGTGTTTCATCCGGAAGGATCTGTCTGGAATCATACCATGATGGTGCTGGATGAAGCTGCAAAATATAAAATGCAAGCCGGAAATCCATATGGTTTTATGTTGGCTGCGCTGTGTCACGATTTTGGAAAGGCAGTGACAACGGAAGTGATTGATGGAAGAATACGGTCTTACGATCATGAGAAAGCAGGGATTCCATTAGCAGAGAAGTTTATGGAACGTTTCGGTGTGGATAAGGAAACAAGAGTATATGCCTGCAATCTGGTGGAACTGCATATGAAACCAAATGCGCTTGTAAGGGAACAAAGTTCTGTTCGGGCAACGAATCGCATGTATCGGAAAGCATTGGATACAAAGGCTCTGATATTGCTTGCGAAAGCGGATCATCAGGGGCGTAAAAATGCTGGGGATTATGCAGTAGCGGAGCAATTTTTGCAGGAACGTCTGGAGAAGTTTGAAGAGTTGAAAGAAAATAATATTGGATAGAATTTGATTGAAAACAGGATTCTGTAAGCGATATAATAAAAAGTAACGACATAAGAGAAGGGGCAAAAACGATGAAAACAAATGAACGACTATCAACAACTCTGGACCGGCTTCCTTATGGGGAGGAAGTAGTTTCTGGAGATTTGAAAGTAACCGGAAAGATTCCTGATGGGGTCAGGTCAAAGGAATTATATGCGGATATTATCCGTATTGCGTGGCCTAGTTTCGTGGAATTGTTATTGACACAGCTTGCATCCATGGTGGATATGATGATGGTAGGTTCCATGGGGGGAACCGATAATCCAACGATTGGTGTGCAGGCATTATCGGCGGTAGGTCTGACGACACAGCCGAAATTTTTATTGATGGCGGCATTCATTGCCATGAATACTGGTGTGACGGCGCTGGTTGCCAGATATAAAGGACAAAATGACAGTAAAAAAGCTAATTTGGTTGTTCGTCAGGGTTTATTATTTACGTTTGTCGCAACGGTCATCTTATCCGTTCTGGGTGTGATATTTGCGCGGCCGATGGTTATTTTTATGGGATCTACTGAGGAAATCGTAACCAAATGGGCAACTCAGTATCTGCAGATTCAGATGGCGGGATTCTTGACTATGGCTCTGACCAGTACGATTACGGCTTCCCTGCGTGCGGTCGGGGACTCCAAAACCTGTATGATTTATAACCTGATCGCGAATCTGGTCAATGTAATCTTTAACTGGCTGTTGATTTATGGAAATATGGGAATGCCTGAAATGGGCGTTGCAGGTGCATCATTGGCAACAGTAATCGGGCAGTTAGTGGCTTTTGCTATTGCAATGACCGTTTTGATTCGCGGAAATGGATTTTTAAAATTGGAATTCCGTCTGGGATTCATGCCAAATAAAGAAGTACTTGGGAATATGGTAAATATCGGTATTCCGGCAATGATCGAGCAGTTGGTTATGAGAACTGGGATGATTATTTATGCAAAAACAGTTGCATCTTTGGGGACAACTGCTTACGCAACGCATCAGGTATGTATGAACATTCAGGCACTTTCCTTTATGACAGGTCAGGCATTTGCGGTATCTGCGACTACGCTGATGGGACAGTCTCTTGGAAAACGCCGAACAGATATGGCGCAGGCATATTGCAGCCGAACACGAACGGTTGGTTTTGCATTTTCCATTTTGTTGGCACTGGTATTTATTTTCTTTGGCGAAGGAATTGTAAGTCTTTACAACAGTGACCCGGATATCATTTTGATGGGCGGCAGAATTATGTTGTTTGTTGCTTTTTTGCAGCCATTCCAGAGTTCCCAGTTTATTATTGCCGGTGGACTTCGCGGAGCCGGAGATACCAGAACGACGGCGATTATTACCTTTGTTACCGTATTGCTGATTCGTCCGGGCGTTGCTATTCTTTTGATAAAATTGGGACTTGGCTTGTATGGCGCTTGGATTGCACTGGCTGCAGACCAGTTGCTTCGTTCTGCGCTTGTGCTTGCCCGTTATCAGAGTGGTAAATGGAAAATGATTAAGCTGAAAAATGAGGGATAAATAGTATTAAAATTGTAATGAAAAGTAGCGTGTGATAGGAAAGGGAGATTGTAATGGAACAGAATTTATACAGAAAAACCCCTTTGATGGGCTGGGCGTCATGGAATTGCTTTCGAACGAATGTAAATGAAGAAAAAATCAAAGAACAAATGGATGCGATGATCAACACCGGGCTTGCAGAATGTGGATATACATATGCCAATCTGGATGATGGATTTTTTGGCGGACGCGACGCTGACGGAAGATTGATGATACATAAAGAACGTTTTCCAAATGGAATCAAAATATTGGCAGATTACGCGCATTCGTTGGGTTTGAAGGCTGGAATTTATTCAGAGGGTGGAGACAAAACCTGTGGTTTTTATTATGACAATGAAGGGGAAAATGGAGCGGATGTAGGTCTTTATGGTCATGAGGAACAGGATTTGAATATGTTTCTGGACGAGTTTGGATTTGATTTTATCAAAGTTGACTGGTGCGGAGGGGTGCGTCTTGGATTGGACGAAGAAACACAGTATACCAAAATCAGCCGTATCATAGATGAAATTCGTCACCGTACCAATCGCTGTCTGGTGTTTAATATTTGTCGTTGGCAATTTCCTGGACCATGGGCTGCAAAGGTGGCAGATTCATGGAGAACTGGAGCTGACATTGCGCCGAATTTTGATTCGGTGATTCATCAAATTGACAATATCAAACCTTTGGCAAGATATTGTAGTCCGGGCCATGTCAATGATCTGGATATGATGCAGATTGGAAATGGACTTACGCATGCGGAAGAAAAGACGCATTTTTCCATGTGGTGCATGATGTCTACACCACTGATGCTGGGATGCGATTTGACGAAGATTTCTCCTGAAACTTTGGAAATTGTGAAAAATAAAGAATTGATTGCTGTCAATCAGGATGCTGCCTGTCTGCAGGCCTATCCGATGAAAGAAATTCGTTCCGAAGAAGGCGATTTGCTGGCCGAAGTCTGGATCAAAGATTTAGGCAAAAAAACATCCAACGAAAAGGCAATCGCATTTTTAAATCGAAGTGATAGACCAGTGACAATGGAATTTGATTTAAAAGAGGCTGGGCTGACAGGAAACGTTTTGCGCGTACGCGATTTGTGGAAACACGAAGATTGTGCGTGTGAAGAAACTATGACACTCACGGTAGCACCAAGGGATGCAGAAATTTTCAGAATTACAAGTGAAACTTCTTTGGAAGTACCGAATCCTTGGGATAACGGAGAGGTAGAGTTTGCCCCGATCCAGAAGATTACCATGGAGCAGGCGATGGAACTTGTGAAAAATGGTGCTTTGCTTGTGGATGTAAGGGAACCAGAAGAATACGCGAAAAAACATCTGGAACATGCAGTAAATATGCCATATTGTGATATTCATGGAATTGCAGGACATTATATCAAAGATAAATCACAGCCTTTGATTGTGTACTGTACAACAGGAAAACGAAGCACACAGGCGAAAAACAGTTTGGAATGTCTGGGATTTGAGCAGATTTATTACCTTGGCGGGGTGGAAAGTCTGTAAGATATCAAAAAAGTGTATAGACCCGTTTGGAAGATAAAATTATTTAAAATTGCCTGAATACATAAAAATGAGGATCTCAACAGATGAAAAATCTGCATAGACCCTCATTTTTGGCTTGGCGAGAAAACTGTAAAATTAACAAAGTTCCTTCAAACTTTAATTTTTCAATAAGATTTCAAATTATACTACTGATAAGCTTTAGCCAACTTTTCAAAAGCTTCCAATGACCGTTCCACTCGTTCTGTAGGTACGCAATAAGAAATTCTTACATGTCCCGGGCAGCCAAATCCGGAACCAGGAACGATTAAAAGATTGTATTCTTTTGCTTTTTCGCAGAAGGCAACATCATCCGCTTCCAAGGTACGTGGGAACATATAGAATGTTCCGTCTGGTTCTACCACATGGTATCCCATGGAACGAAGTCCTTCAACCAGAATTTTTTTATTAGTTTCATAAATTTGAATATCTGCTGTCATGTCTGCGCACATCGCACATACCCGCTGGAACAGCCCAGGTGCATTCACGTATCCAAGAGAGCGGCCTGCACCGGCAACTGCCGCATACACCAATTCAAAATCTTCCATTGCTGTAGGAACAAGCACATACCCAAGACGTTCCCCTGGAAGGGAAAGTGATTTGGACCAGGAATAGCAAACCAGCGTATTTTTATAATAATTTGGCAGATATGGAACATCCACGTTGCCAAATACAATTTCTCGATATGGTTCATCAGCAATCAGATAAATCGGATGCCCGTATTTGTGGGAATAGTCTTCCAATATAGCAGCCAGTCTTTTTACAGTAGCCTCCGAATATACAACACCGGATGGATTGTTTGGAGAATTCACGATAACAGCTTTTGTGTTTGCGGTGATAGCGGCTTCAAATGCATCGAAATCAATCTGGAATGCCTCGATATCCGCAGGAATCAGTTTCATCACCGCAGATGCTCCCTCAATAAATACTTTGTATTCTGGAAAATATGGAGCAAATGTAATAACTTCATCGCCCGGGTTACAAATACCGTTCAGACAGCAGCAAAGAGCAGCAGCAGCTCCCACAGTAAGATATAAATTATTTGCATTAAAATCCGTACCAAAACGTTTATTGACAGAATCAGCAATCATTTGACGTGCACCGGCATCTCCCTGTGCACTGGTGTATCCATGTAAAATGACAGGATCCATTTCCTGAATCAATTTCATAGCAGTTTCATTGACACAATCCGGTGAAGGAACACTTGGATTGCCAATGGAAAAATCAAATACATTTTCAGCTCCAATTTCTGCAGCTCGAAGTTTACCAAATTCAAAAAGTTCACGGATAACGGAACGCTGCGTTCCCAGTGCAACCATTCTTTCGTTTAACATAATACGACTCCTTCCGTTTACGAAATTAACTAAAAATTATCATAGAATAAAATAGAAAAACTGTCAACACTGCAATTTGTTAAAGTATTAGAATGCATTAGTGGAAGATAGAAAGGATATATTTTGTGTATTCGAAGTGCATGTATATGAATTTGCTTCAGATGTGGGAAATTATTTGCCAAAATGCAGACAAAATTATACAATAGGGATAAAGAATTTTGGACGATTGTTAACGAAGTAATGGCGAATAAACGTCTTGGAAAAACAGTAAAAAGAAAGGAATGATTGACATGGTAAGAAAAGCAAAAATAGCAGTAGTAGAACATGCCAGAGGCGGTGAAGGAAGTGTAGAATTTCATCATATTGTATCGGCAGAAGAATTGAATGGGCATGGATCTCTTTATGCGATGGCAATTCTTCGCCCTCATAGCAGTGTCGGCTGGCACCAGCATGTTGGAAATACGGAGCCATATTTTATTTTAAAAGGAAATGGAATTTTCGTAGATAACGACGGAACAAGAACGGAAGTAGGACCTGGAGATGTATGTGTCATCGAGGTGGGACAGTCTCATTCACTGGAAAATCCAAACGATGAAGAACTGGTATTTATGGCACTGGTTTATAATGAATAAAAAAAAACGGACGATGTAATTGTGACATCGTCCGTTTTTGTCCTTATCCAAGTGTTCCATTTAAATATAAATTCAGTTTTCTTACTAATAAAGTAGCATCAATTCCATGTTCAAAAGCGGCTTCTTCGAGTGTTTCGCCAGATGCGGAAGCACATCCGACACAGTTCATACCACTTTGCATCAAAACCTCAGCAGCTTTTTCATAATTTTTCAGTAAATCCGTAATGGTGGTGTCCTTTGTAATCAGCATATATTGTCCTATCATAACGTTTGCACGCTATGCCTTTCTGTTTGTTAATCTAATAATAGGTGGAAAAATGGTATCTGTCAATTCTAAAAAGTGCTTGCAGATAATAAAGAAATGTGCTATATTTATCACGAGGTAAAATCTAAAACATATCTAAGATTCTGGCAAATCAGCCATATACACGCAGGATAAAGAAATCAAAGGAAGAAATGATAACGATATATTTCTCTGGTTTTTAATTGTTGCTAATCGATGGGTTATGATAAAATGAAGGAGAAGATTAAGTGACTCGAAATACATATTTATCCGATAGTGTAGAAATAACTGTTTATGAGAGCAAATATAATGCACAGGCAAAACTTCTGCTGGCAAATAAGCAGGTGCTTGCGAGAATTATGAAAGATACAACAAAAGAGTTCCGAGACTATTCGATAGAGGAAATTATAGAATGTATTGAAGGGACTCCGGAAGTTGGAACAAAGAATGTGTACGCAGGGAAAAGTAAAAAGCAAAAGATAACAGGATTATCTCAGGAAAGCACTATTGTGGATGAGGGAAAAGTTACATATGATGTGTATTTTTATGCGATAACACATGAACAGGAACGAGTAAAGATATATTTAAATATAGAAGCACAAAAGAAATATCATGTGGGATATAGCCTTGTAGCAAGAGGAATTTTTTATTGTGCCCGCATGATATCTGAACAGATGGACTCAGAATTTACTGCGGAAAACTATGATGGTGTAAAAAAGGTATATTCAATTTGGATTTGTATGGAGGCACCTGAAAAAATTGCAAATACAATTACTGAATATTCCGTGGAGCCGCATGACATATATGGGAAATTTAATGAAAAAGAAAATTATGATATGCAAATGACAGAAGAATTGGAAGGAGGAATCCATGGTATGTGTAACTTGGGTGAATTGGTATGGGAACGAGCTCATGAAGAAGGAATGGAGAAAGGTATTGAAGAAGGAAGAAAAAAAGGGATAGAGAAAGGAATAGAGAAAGGAATAGAGATAGAACGCTGCAAAACAATTCGTAAACTTATTTCTTGTATGAGTGTAGAAAAAATTGCACAAATATTAGATTTTGAAATAGAAACTACAAAAAGAATCGCACAGTTGATTGCTGAGTATCCAGATGCTTCGGATATTCAGATTACAGAAATGATGTGATATTTTGCAGGGATTCTATTTTTTCGGATGGTTGTCAAAAACTTTTATTCCGATTATACTGTTAACAGAATGACGAAATGGAAGGACATAAACATGATAAAAGCAGTATTATTTGATTTGGATGGCACATTGCTGCCAATGGATTATGAATTATTTGTAAAAAAATATTTTAAAGCACTTGCGGTAAAAATTGCACCATTGGGATTTGATCCGAGAACTTTGGCGGATAATATTTGGGCAGGAACTGCAGCGATGGTGAAAAATGATGGAAGTGTAACAAATGAAGAAGCGTTTTGGGTGAAATTTTCAGAATTTTATGGTCCAGAAGTGAGAACTCATGAACCAGCATTTGATGCATTTTATCGCAATGAATTTGATTGTGCAAAAGAAGTTTGTGGATATGAACCATTAGCCAAAGCGATTGTAGAAGAATTGAAATCAAATGGAAAAATCGTTGCATTAGCTACCAATCCTATTTTTCCAGCGGTAGCAACAGAAAAAAGAATTCGCTGGGCTGGATTAGAACCAGAAGATTTTGCCATCTATACAACCTATGAAAATTCCTATTCCTGTAAGCCAAATCCAGCGTATTATCTGGAAGTGGCAAAGAAGATTGGCTGTAAACCGGAAGAATGTGCTATGGTTGGGAATGATGTGGAAGAAGATTTGATTGCTGAAACTGTTGGTATGAAAGTATTTCTGCTGACTGATTGTATATTAAATAAAAAAGGAAAAGATATATCAAAATACCCACAAGGCGGTTTTGAAGAATTGAGAAAATGGCTGCGCGAGCTGTAAAGGAGCACTTTCATGAGTAAGTTGGAATTGGAAGAAGGATATGATCAGATAGAAGTGATCCCAGATTATGGATTTTCCGGACGTACGGATTTGGAGGAAGTTATTTTGCCTGAAACTGTACGGAAAATTGGCCGCTATGCGTTTTATAATTGCCGCAATTTGAGGAAAATTACATTTTTTAGTCAAATACAGGACATTGGATGTGGTGCATTCACAGGGTGTCATAATATATGTGAATTGGATATTACAATTGTGAATGATAACTATGCGTGCCTGAAAGATATTTTACAGGAATTAGAAGAAAAAACAACGGTGTATTTGCGTGATAAAGGATTTACGGTGTTGGTTTTTCCAGAGTATTATGAAGAGGGAATTGAAAATACGCCAGCTCGTCTGATCAATTTTCAAGTGCATGGTTCGGGAATGAAATATCGTAATTGTCTTTTAAAGAAAGAAATAAAATTTGCTGAATATGATGCTTGTTTTCCGATGGCACAAGTTTTGGAGAAGCCAGAAGTAGTGCAGGAAATGGTGCTTGGAAGATTGCGATATCCGTATCAATTAATGGATACAGGGCGTAAACGCTATGAAACATATACAAAGGAACATCTAGTAGAGATTGGTACAAGATTAATCAAGGAAAATGACATACAAGGATTGTCCTGGTTGTTAGATAGTTATTTGGATAAAGAGGATGATCTTTCGAAATTGATTGAGGAAGCCAGTAAAAAAGAAGCGGTAGAATGTGTAGGAATTATGATGGACATTCGCAGAGCGCGATTTGTAAAAGAAACGGTTTTCGGGATTCCGGATTTTGACTTTGATTTTTGATGGGCAAGAATAATCAAAAGAAAAATGACAGTGTTACTTAAGAAAATAACACTGTCATTTTTAGGTGCGTCTAGCGGCGCACGTTTCTGAAAATTATTTGTTTCGTGCCTCCAGAGCCGCAACATAGCGTTTATGATTTTTATCCAAACGATAAAAGAAAGCTAACAATAAACAAATTCCCATGGATAAGATAGGAATCCAGAAAAGGTTCCAATGAATCGCATTGATGGCGGCTGGCGTCTGAACGGCATCTGCGACATAACCACCCATATCCAGTACCTGTGAAAAAATAATACCCGCTAATGCAATTCCAATCTTTGCAAAGCACATCATAACAGAAGTCATCACACCTTGTGGACGTGTTCCAGTCTTATATTCGACCTCATCCATGGTGTCAGAACAAAAAGCATACATTGGACTGGATGCAAAATTTGTACAGACGCTGCTTAAAAATGTACATAAAATTAATAGAACAATATTATCTTCTGAAAAATACATACCCAGAGTAAATATAATATAGCCGCTAAAACCAAAGAACATACTCTTTTGTGTGCCTAGTTTGGTATTGACCTTGGCCAAAAATGGAGAAGTAATCAGCATAGATGCTGTTGACATCGTGAGTAAAATAGAAGCAATGGATTCTTTTCCAAGACAGTATTTTGCATAATAAATAATACTCTGGCTTCTTAAAATATTTGCTATGTAGGAAAATACACAAATCAGGCATAAAACAATCCAGGATTGACTTTTAACAGCGCATCGTATTGCCTGTTTGAATTCGATTTTTTCCTGTTGAAGCTTCACTCGTTCCTTACAGACGATGGAACAATTCATAAGAAGAATGAATCCAATTATGGCATAGAGCAACGCAGTGGATGCAAATTGGTACTGTCCTTCGGAACCAATCAAAGCAACCAGAGGAAGTGTGCAAAAACTGGCAATTGCACCTCCCAAGCCGCAGCCCGTCATACGATAATTGTTTGCAATTTTACGTTCGGTTGCATTGCTGGTCATCATAGAGAGCAATGTACTATAGGAGGTATTGTTGATTGCATAAAACAGACAAAAAAGAAAATAACTAACAAATGCAAATACGGTTTTCCCCTGTTGTGAAATATCAGGAATAATAAAAAGAATAAAAAACATCAGCATCATAGGAAAGGTAGTTGTATATAAAAATGGTTTGATTTTTCCAAATCTGGATGTAGAGCGGTCAATTCCTATCCCGGTAAATATGTTAGTTCCGGCTTCCAGAAGACGTCCTGCTGCCAGAATGATACCGACAGATGCCAAAGAAATTCCGGCAATATCCGTGTAATAATAAGATAAATAGGCATTGGTGACGCCAAAGATGATACAGGTTGCTGCGTCCCCGCCCCCGTAGCTGAGCTTTTCGCGCAATGATATTTGATTGTCTTTCATAGTAAAATCCCCCATAATGAATTAACTTAAATGTATCATGAAATTGGTGGATAGGAAAGGAAAATATTGCGAAGTTTTTTGAGGGAGCGTATACTTATTTGTAGTTCGAATAGTAAGGAGTTCTTATGAACGTAATACAAAAACAACAAGAATTAGAATTGAAAAAATATGATGTCTGTTTCGATATTTTAAGAAATGCCCGCAATGAGCTGTATCTGGGGATGCGTTTTATGGATGTGGCGTTGTCAGCTCTGCAATTTTTGCCGGATAATACAACGCAGTCGATGGGATGTGATGGAGCGGTGCTGCATTTTCAGGCGGATACATTGATTCAGAGTTATCAGCAGAATCCGATTTTGGTAAATCGGCAGTATCTGCATCAGATTATGCATTGTCTGTTTGGACATATTTGGAAAAAACCTCAGGATATGCAAACGGAAGTTTCCCTGCAGGCAGGCGATATAGAAATTGAGCATTTACAGGAGTTGACCCATCGTGAACAATGGGATTTGGCCTGTGATATTGCGGCAGAATATCTGGTGGATAGTTTTTATTTGCGCTGTGTTCGTGTGGTACCGTCTGCGGTGAGAAGATATTGTTATCTGCGTTTGGAAGAACAAATGAAAACAGTGACGGCCGAGCGTGTGTATGAATGGCTGAAAGAGACAAAGGACGCCAGTCTGGATTATCGGCGCCTGGCGACAGAGTTTCGTAAAGATGATCATCAATTTTGGTATGATCCTTCCAAAAACAAAAGCAGACCGGAGAAACAACAGGAATGGGATAACATCAGAGAAAAAATGCAGACGGAGATCGAATTGTTTTCCAAAGAACATTCCGATGAAGCTGGCAGTATGAAAAATGCGCTGCAGGTGGAAAATAGAGAAAGATATGATTATCGGGAATTTTTGCGGAAGTTTTCTGTGCTGAAAGAAGAAATGCAGGTAGATATGGATACTTTTGATTATATTTTCTATAACTATGGAATGAGCTTATATGGAAATATGCCTTTGATCGAACCTTTAGAGACGAAAGAAGTACAGAAGATTGAGGATTTTGTGATTGTGATTGATACATCAATGTCCTGTAATGGTGAACTGGTCAAAATATTTTTGGAGCAGACCTATGAGATTTTATCACAGGCAGAAAGTTTTTATCGAAAAATCAATATTCGTATTATTCAGTGCGATGAAAAAGTACAGGATGATGTAAAAATAGAGAATGGAGAACAGCTGCGCCACTATATGGAACATATGGAAATCAAAGGGCTTGGCGGAACGGATTTTCGACCGGCGTTTTTGTATGTGCAGGAGTTGTTGGCGAAAAGAGAATTTTATAATTTGAAAGGACTTTTGTATTTTACCGATGGATATGGTCGTTATCCAGTGAAAAAACCATTGTACGATGTGGCATTTGTATTTATTGAAAAGGATTATCAGGATGTGGATGTTCCACCTTGGGCGATGAAATTGATATTGACGGAGGATGAAATAAAATATGAACATTAAACGAGCAAAACAGGAGATTAAAGATTCCATAAAGGCGTATCTTTTGAAAAATGAGTACGGAGAATACGAAATTCCGGTGATTCGTCAGCGTCCAATTTTACTAATTGGTCCTCCGGGAATTGGAAAAACCCAGATCATGGAACAGATTGCACAGGAATGTAAGCTTGGTCTGGTATCCTATACGATTACCCATCATACTCGTCAAAGTGCTATTGGGCTTCCATTTATTTCAAAAAAAGAGTATGCAGGCACAGAATATGCAGTGACGGAATACACCATGAGTGAAATTGTTGCTTCTATATATAATGAGATGGAAAAGACCGGATTAAAAGAGGGGATTTTGTTTATTGATGAAATCAACTGTGTATCCGAAACACTGGCGCCGGCAATGCTGCAGTTTTTGCAGTGTAAAACCTTTGGAAATCATGCAATTCCACAGGGATGGATTATTGTGGCAGCAGGAAATCCACCGGAATATAACAAATCCGTACGAGAATTCGATCTGGTTACCTTGGACCGTGTAAAGAAAATTGATGTAATGGCTGATTTTTCTGTTTGGAAAGAGTACGCGTACCAGGCAGGTATCCATCCGGCAGTGTTATCTTATCTGACCATTCGCAAGCAGTATTTTTATCATATGCAGACGACAGTAGATGGAAAATTGTTCTGTACACCACGAGGATGGGAAGATTTATCCAGGCTTTTGACGGTATATGAAAAAATCGGAAAAGAAATGGACTGGGAAGTAGTGCTCCAGTATATTCAGTATCCGAAAGCGGCGAAAGATTTTGCAAATTATCTGGAATTATATAGAAAATATCAGACGGATTACCAGATTGATGAAGTGCTGGAGGGAAATATAGATCCAATCTTGCAAAAGAAACTGGCCCATGCTTCATTTGACGAAAAATTAAGTGTGGTAGGTTTGTTCTTGTCTAGACTGTTCCAGGATTTTCAGGAATATGCGCAGATGGAACAGGCAGTTACTATGATTTATCAGATGGTAAAGGACTTTATTCAGCAAAATATAAATGCGCAAAAATTTGATTTTATGATTCAGCGACTGAACATGCGAAGAGAAGAACAGAAGAAAGCGAAGGTATTGACTAAGGAAGAAGAAGCGTGCTACCGATTGGCGATGCCTGTTCTGGAGCGTTATTCATCTATGCTGTATGGTATTATCAGTTGTAATCCTCATGATTTGCATGGACCAATAAAGGCAGAATTCCAAAAAGAAAAAGAAAATTTGCAGAAACTGTACCAAAAAGCTGCATCCCATTTGGAACATGTTATGGATTTTATGGAATTGGCTTTTGGGGAAAGTCAGGAAATGGTCATTTTTATTACAGAATTAAATGCGAATCGATACAGTGTACAGTATCTGCAAAAATATCAGTGTGAACGATATTTTTTCTGGAACAAACAGTTGTTGTTTGAAGAAAGACATAGGGGGATTCAGAAAAAATTGGAAGAACTGTGATAATAGAAAAGATAAACAAAAAAATCCTTAGAAAATAAGGATTTTTTGCGAAAAACTTCTTATTTTCATTGACAAAGCAAAGTGAAAAGATTATTATGGTAGGAAATTGACTTGTATGACACTTTAAAAGAGAAAAGTGTTATGTGGGGAATAATAAAGAGGAGGAAAATATTATGAAAAACTTCAAAAAAGTAGTTAGCTTATTGCTGACAGCTGCTTTAGTTCTTTCTATGGCAGCATGTGGTGGTTCTTCCGAAAAAGAAAGCACAAGCGAAAGTGTAAACGTAATCAAAATCGGTGGAATCGGACCTACAACAGGTGGAGCTGCTCTGTACGGTATCGCTGTAGAACAGGGTGCTGAACTGGCAGTAAAAGAAATCAACGAAGCTGGCGGAATCAACGGCATGCAGATTGAATTCAAGATGGAAGATGACGAACACGATGCTGAAAAATCTTTGAACGCATACAACAACTTAAAAGACTGGGGTATGCAGATGCTGATGGGAACAGTAACATCTACTCCATGTACAGCAGTAGTTGAAAAAACACACGAAGACAGCATGTTCCAGTTGACCCCATCCGGATCTTCTGTTGCTTCTATCCAGTACGACAACGCTTATCGTGTATGTTATTCTGACCCTAACCAGGGTGCAGCTTCTGCTCGTTATATCGGTGAAAACGCACTGGCTACAAAAGTTGCAGTTATCTACAACAGCGCAAGTGACTATTCCACAGGTGTCTACGAAACATTCGCTGCTGAAGCTGCAAATCAGCCATTTGAAATCGTAGCAGCTGAAGCTTTCCAGGGCGATGATGCTACAGACTTTACAGTACAGGTTCAGAAAGCAAAAGATGCTGGTGCAGATATGGTATTCCTGCCAATCTACTATCAGGCAGCTTCTTTGATTCTGCAGGAAGCTGAAAAAGTAGGATACGCTCCAACATTCTTCGGATGTGACGGTATGGACGGTATCCTGGGTATGGAAGGATTTGACACAACATTAGCAGAAGGTTTGATGTTGCTTTACCCACTGGCTGTAGGTGGAGATGATGAATTGACAACAAAATTCATCACAAATTACGAAGAAGCATATGGTACTACACCTATCCAGTTCGCAGCTGACGCTTACGATGCTATGTACATCATTAAAGCTGCTGCTGAAGCTGCAAATGTTACTTCTGATATGAGCATTGAAGAAATGAACGAAGCTATGAAAGCAGCTATGGCTGAACTTGCATTCACAGGTCTGACAACAGGTGGAGTAGAAATGACATGGTCTGCTGATGGAGAACCAAACAAAGCTCCTATGGCTGTTGTAATTAAAGATGGTGTTTATACAGCAATGTAATTATATATAAATTGCAAGGCACATAGTGCATAATGATTCGTAAACATTATGAATTTATAATCGATAATTTTGCAAAAGGGTTGCCAACCGGTAACCCTTTTGCGCTTTTGGTAGAAAAGTACGACGAGGGGTTTCCGTTATGAGCTTTATAACTTATTTAGTCAATGGTATCAGTCTTGGAAGTGTATATGCGATTATTGCACTTGGTTATACCATGGTATATGGTATTGCTAAGATGCTGAACTTTGCACACGGTGATGTAATCATGGTGGGCGGTTATGTGATTATGATTATGATGACTTCCTTTGGTATTCATCCTATTTTATCTGTAATTATTGCGGCTGTATTGTGTACGTTATTGGGTATCACAATTGAGAGAGTTGCTTATAAACCATTGCGTAATGCGGGTTCACCATTAGCGGTATTGATTACTGCAATTGGTGTGAGTTATCTGCTTCAGAACCTTGCTTTGTTATTCTGGGGTGCAGATACAAAAGTATTTCCATCTGTTGTAAATATTCCATCTTTAGAATTGGCAGGTGGAGCATTAATTATTTCTGGAGAAACGATTGTTACAATTATTATTTGTGTAATTATCATGATTGCACTTACTTTATTTATCAAAAAGACAAAAGCAGGACAGGCTATGTTAGCAGTTTCAGAAGATAAAGGTGCAGCACAGCTGATGGGTATCAATGTAAATGGTACAATTGCACTTACGTTTGCAATTGGATCCGCTCTGGCAGCAGTTGCAGCAGCACTTCTTTGCTCTGCATATCCTTCCCTGAATCCATATACTGGTTCTATGCCCGGGATCAAAGCTTTCGTTGCTGCGGTATTTGGTGGTATTGGTTCCGTTCCGGGTGCTTTCCTTGGGGGTATTTTGCTTGGCATTATTGAAATTTTCAGTAAAGCATATATTTCCTCACAATTATCCGATGCGATTGTATTTGGTGTACTGATTGTTGTTCTTCTTGTAAAACCAACTGGATTGCTTGGAAAACAGCTCCAGGAGAAAGTGTAGGTGGCGAAGATGAACAAATTGAAAAAAATGAACAAAACAACAAAAAGCAATATCATTACTTATGGTATTGTACTTGCTGCATATTTGATCGTGCAGTTGATGCAGATGACTGGAAGCATTTCCAGTTTGATGAAAGGTCTTCTGGTTCCTTTGTGTATATATGTGATTTTGGCAGTATCCTTGAACCTGGTAGTTGGTATTCTTGGTGAATTGAGCCTTGGACATGCAGGATTTATGTGTGTGGGCGCATTTACCAGCGCATTCTTTTCCAAATGTATGAATGGTGTAATGCCAGATGGACTGCGTTTTCTCTGTGCATTAGTTATCGGTGCTGTTACAGCCGCAATTTGTGGTGTTATCATCGGAATTCCTGTACTTCGTTTGAAAGGTGACTACCTGGCGATCGTTACACTGGCTTTTGGGGAAATTATCAAAAACGTAGTAAACGTATTTTATGTGGGACGTGACAGCAACGGATTCCACTTCTCTATGAAAGATTCCATCTCTCTGGGGTTGGAAGCAGATGGCGAAGTGATTATCAAAGGACCTCAGGGAATCACAGGAACACCGGGGGATTCTACTTTTACCATTGGTATTATCCTTGTTTTAGTAACACTGATTATTCTGTTAAATCTGATTCACTCCAGAGCTGGACGTGCGATTATGGCAATTCGTGATAACCGTATTGCAGCAGAATCTGTAGGAATCAACATTACAAAATACAAATTGATGGCATTTTCCATCGCAGCAGCATTTGCCGGTATTGCAGGTGTGCTGTATGCGCATAACCTGGCAACGTTGACAGCTTTGCCAAAGAACTTTGGATATAACATGTCCATCACAATTCTGGTATTTGTTGTTCTTGGTGGAATCGGAAGTACACGCGGTTCTATGATCGCTGCAGTGGTACTTACTTTACTGCCAGAGCTTCTGCGTTTCCTGAATGACTATCGTATGCTGTTTTATGCAATTGTTCTGATCGTTATGATGCTCTTTAACTGGAGTCCAAAAGCATTGGAACTGAGAGAAAGATATTCAGTGAAACGCCTTTTGAATAAGAAAAAAGCATCAAAGGAGGAAGCATAATATGGAAACAATGTTAAGTGTAACCAATCTGAGCATTTCCTTTGGTGGTTTACGTGCAGTAAACGAATTTAGTATGGAAATTAAAAAAGGTCAGCTTTACGGATTGATTGGTCCAAATGGTGCAGGAAAAACAACTGTATTTAATTTGCTGACAGGTGTATACAAACCGGATGAAGGTATTATAAAATTAGATGGAAAGGATATTATCGGTAAGAAAACGATTGATATCAACAAAGAAGGTATCGCTCGTACGTTCCAGAATATCCGTCTGTTCAAAAAAATGTCTGTATTGGATAATGTAAAAGTAGCACTTCACAATCATTATCACTACAGCACCATCGAAGGTATCTTGAGACTTCCACGATATTTTAAAGTGGAAAAGGAAATGAATGAACGTGCCATGGAACTGCTTTCTGTATTTGGATTGGATGGATATGCAGATCAGCTGGCTGCCAACCTGCCATATGGACAGCAGCGTAAACTGGAAATTGCCAGAGCATTGGCGACAGAACCAAAACTGTTGCTTCTGGATGAACCAGCAGCTGGTATGAACCCAAATGAAACACAGGAACTGATGGATACCATTCGTTTTGTTCGTGAAAAATATGATATTACGATTTTGCTGATTGAACATGATATGAAATTGGTATCTGGTATTTGTGAAGAACTGACAGTTCTGAACTTCGGTAAGGTTCTGACACAGGGCGAAACAAGTGTGGTACTGAATGACCCTCAGGTTATTACAGCATATCTTGGTGAATAGGAGGAAATAACTTATGGCAATGCTTGAAGTAAAGGATTTGAATGTATACTATGGTATGATTCAGGCGCTGAAAGGAATTTCCTTTGAAGTAAATGAAGGAGAAGTTATTGCATTGATCGGTTCCAACGGAGCCGGCAAAACAACAACCCTTCACGCGCTGACAGGCCTTGTACCAGCCAAATCCGGCAGCATTCTTTTTGAAGGACAGGATATTCGCAAGATTCCTGGACATAAAATCGTATCTATGGGTATGGCACATGTACCGGAAGGACGCCGCGTATTTGCTCAGCTGAGCGTATACGAAAATCTGAAGATGGGTGCTTATACAAGAAAAGACAAAGAAGAAATCAAAGAGACACTGGAAATGGTATATACTCGTTTTCCACGTCTGAAAGAACGTAAAAATCAGTTGGCAGGAACACTCTCCGGTGGGGAGCAGCAGATGCTTGCGATGGGACGAGCTTTGATGTCTCATCCAAAGATTATTCTGATGGACGAACCATCCATGGGACTTTCTCCAATTTTTGTAAATGAAATTTTCGATATCATTCAGGAAGTATCCAAGAGTGGAACGACAGTATTACTGGTAGAACAGAATGCGAAAAAAGCACTGTCTATCGCAGACCGTGCTTACGTATTGGAAACCGGTACGATCGCCCTCAGCGGAAATGCAAGCGACCTTTTAAATGATGATTCTATTAAAAAAGCCTACTTAGGCGAATAAAAAGGGGGGTATTTTTATGGACAATATCGTAATTACAATTGCAAGACAGTACGGTAGTGGGGGAAAAACCATCGGTGCTATGTTGGCAAAAGAAATGGGCGTAAACTGTTACAGCCATGAAATCCTTGCTATGGCATCCGAAGAAAGTGGAATCAATGAAAAACTGTTTGGTAAGATTGATGAACGTCTCAAAATTCCAAGCTGGTTCAAACCACTGAAAAGACCATACGAAGGCGAACTGTTCCCACCAGAAAGCAATAACTTTGTTTCTGATGAAAACCTGTTCAACTTCCAGGCAAAAGTTATCAAAGACCTGGCTGGTTCCGAATCCTGTGTTATCGTAGGAAGATGTGCAGATTACATTTTGAGAAACTATCCAAATGTAGTCAGCGTATTTATTCATGCAGACAGAGAATTTTGTGTGGAACGTGCGATGGAACGTAACAGCATGACTCGCAAAGAAATGGAAAAATTCATCGATAAAACAGATAAATATCGTGGAGATTTCTGCAAATACTACACAGGACGCGACTGGACAGACGCAAGACACTATGATTTGTGTCTGAACGCTGGAAAACTGGGATTTGAAAAATGTGTAGAAGAAATTCAGAGCTATATCAAAATCCGTTTCGGTAAATAAAATTAATAGCGTAATGTAAGGAAAAAGCTGTTGTGTTTTCACAACAGCTTTTTTGTAAGAGATTCTTCCCTTGTATGTAACCGCCCTTTCCGATATAATAAAGTACAGTGCAAATTTGAAACAGATAAAAGAATCTTTACAAAGATTTTAATCATATGATAATATGACAAGATTGATTTTCAGACAGGACAGAAAGGGGAGACAATGCTGAAAAAAGATCAATTAATGATAGTGATTCCTGCATATAATGAGGAAATGAATATAGAGACAGTTGTAAAACAATGGCATCCAGTTGTAGAAAAGATTGGAAAGCAAAGTAAATTGTTGGTTGTCAACGATGGGAGTAAGGACCGTACACAGGAGAAACTTTGTGAACTGATGAAAATTTATCCACAATTGGAGGCAATCGAAAAGAAGAATGAAGGACATGGGGCTACGATTTTGTATGGTTACCGCCGAGCGATAGAGACCGGTGCGGAATATATTTTTCAGACAGATTCGGATGGGCAGACATTACCGGAAGAATTCTGGCAGCTTTGGGAAAATCGAGAAACTTGTGGCTTGCTGATCGGAAGCAGAAAGAACAGACAAGACGGTTGGCAGAGGATTATGGTGACCAGAGTACTTCGCCTGGTGCTGGAAGTTACATTTGGATGTTGGGTAGAAGATGCCAACACACCATATCGCTTGATGAGAAATGAAGAATTGAAAGAGGCATTGGAAGCGATTCCGGATCAATTTTTCTTGTCAAACGTACTTATGACGGTATACTACATAAAGACAGGAAAAACGATTGCATATTATCCGATTACGTTTCGTCCGCGGCAGGGTGGGAAAAATTCTATTAACATGAAGCGAATCGTAAAAATCGGATGGAATGCATTTGGGGAGTTTTACAGAATAGGCAAAAAATGGAGAAAGTATGAAAAACAAAATTGGGATTAGTATAAAAGTAATCGTGTTGTTGCTTTTGTTTGGGGCGAGCATATGGCTTTTAGGAAACGACAGTGTGGTGTTTTTGAAATGGTGGCTGGCAGTATTATTGTTGGGAATCGGATATTTTCCGATAACGCAGAAATTGTTTGATGGATTCTTGGATAAAGGCTGGATGCTATCAAAAGTATTTGGTGTTGCCGGAGCAGGATTTCTTGTCTGGTTATTTGCCAATTGCAAAATACCAGTATTTACACGAACAGGCTGTTTGGCATTTTCTGTGTTGAGTTGTCTTGGGATTTGGGGAATCTGGTGGCTTACTGCCGGAAAAAAACAAAGGAAAATGACTCCTGTTTTCAATAAGCAAATGATAAATAGTGCGCTGGATGGTGAAATTGTTTTTGTGGCAATCTTTTTGATGTGGACATATTTTGCAGGATTTCGTCCGGCTGCTTACGGAACAGAGAAGTTCATGGATTATGGTTTTATGATGACCATGATGCGTTGCGATACTCTTCCGGCAAAGGATTTGTGGTATGCAGGTGCAAATCTGAATTATTATTATGGCGGTCAGTATTTTGCGGTGTTTTTGACAAAACTGACGGGAACACAAGTGGCGCAAACGTATAATCTGATGAGGACGCTGGTAGCGGGATTTGCTTTTGCATTGCCATTTGGACTGGTTCGCCAGATGGTTTTGGACCGTTATGGAAAACCAGGAAAAACAAGACAAAAGATTGCTGTGTTTGGTGGTGTTTTGGCAGGTGCAGGTGTTTCCTTGGCAGGAAATATGCACTATGTGGTGATTGGAAAATTACTCCCATGGGTGAGAAAAATATTGCAGTTGCCAGAAAGCGATTATACGTACTGGTTTCCGAATTCTACCCGTTATATTGGATATTATCCGGCAGAAAGTGATAAAACAATTCATGAATATCCATCGTATTCGATCGTTCTGGGGGATTTACATGCCCACGTTGTTAATATGATGTTTGTACTTGCATTAATCTGTCTGATGTATGCAATGGTGCAAAAATACAAAAGAATTAAAAAAGAGGAAATAACTTTCGAACTTCAAAATTGGAAAACTCTTG
>JAXJUX010000207.1:0-4690 GCA_036308845.1 Ruminococcus sp. | reverse complement strand
GTAGCGGAAGGCTCAAACTCAACAGAAAAATCTCCTTGACCACCGGAAAAAGCGGCAGCAGTGGAACCAAAATCAATGCTCTGGTTAATAGTTAAATCAGAGCCCGGATTTATGTTATTTTTCTTTAAGATATATTCAAATACCATTTCGGGCATACCACCTTTTCTACCCCCAAGCACATCCTTTCCAACCAAATCCGTCCATTCAAAATCATCCATTGGCTCTCTTGATACTACAAAGTTTCCTGCTCGCTGTGTTCCCTGAGCAAAGTTTACCACTGGATCATCCGCTCCTTCCAGGTTGGTATATACAGAGGCTTCTGCTCCCATAAAACCAATCTGCGCATCTCCGGAAATCACAGCCGTCATGGTTTTGTCTGCTCCAAACCCCGTCACCAGTTCCAAATCAATGCCTTCCTGCTCGAAATAACCCATTTCTATGGCAACATATTGCGGTGCATAAAAAATGGAATGGGCAACTTCATTCAATGTCACCTTTTTCAATCCTGTTTCGTCCTCTTTTCCGCATCCTGCCATTGTCACCAGTACCAACAGTGCAGCCAATACAATTCCTGTTATTTTCCTTTTCATCCTGACCTCCTAAAGAAATTCACGATACTAAGATATGAGCAGACAAGAAATTGTGTGAATTTTCCCAGAACTCATTAATTACAAAAGACGGAAACCTTGCCAAAAGTTTCCGTCTTTTATAAATCATTTTAGACCTATTGTAAATATTCTAATATTTCATCATATGTATACTCTGCATGATTATATTCCCAAGAGGCTACTTCTAGTTTTGATGAAAGCATCTCACTTATTTTTTCCTCATATTCCTGTTCTGTCACTGGCGTTTCATTCCAATAGTATTCCATCGCATCAAAGTTAGGCGCACCATTGCTATCAGCAGTTGCCATATAGTTTCCTGCGGCAAGAGTAACCAATCTTCCGTCTTCTAATGAATAAATATCATCACCATAATATCCCTGTCTTCCATAGGAATATACAAATACATTACTCTTTTCTACATAATTTAGTCCACCCGACATAAGCAATTCACCATAAACCTTATTTTCATAAATGGTCGCCAACTGACAGCCTGCGGCTGTACTCTGGTAAGTTATAAACAATTCCGGAACGTTATCTTCATCCAAATATAACAAGTCGTAACTTACGTATTCCCATCCATCTGTATATTCCATACTCTGTTTGTCCTGAATAATAAAATCCCGATACAACGCTTTCCATTCGGATTCTGACAATTCCTGTTCCGTCATTTCTAACATTCTCTCATCTTCATGCAGCCACAATTCCAAAACCGTTTTCCCCAGTTTACTTACATCACCACTTTCATAGAATGCCATGGAATCGCCGCCTACATTTCTACCTTCGATACGAAACAGAATGTCATCTACTTCATCTTCATAAGTCATGCGCAGCATATAAGTCTCACGAACATCCTCTGCAGCCAATGGCAAATCGATTTTTTCCAATCTGTTCGCCATTTCATAAGCTTCTTCCATGTTGTCGGAGAAATCCGAACCGATGGCTCCGATTCGATCTCCTGTATAATCGATAAACTTTCCGTTCTGATAAGACACAACAAACGACATATAGCTGCATCCATCTGCATATAAAGAAGTCGATCCATAATAGCCACCGCAAATGTACGTTGTTCCGTCATGCTCCTTGAGAAACATTCCATCTGACTCATAATCAAGTCCGCCTAAAACACCCGTACAAGCCTCCATCTCATCACTTAAAATCACTTCATCATCTTGCATTTCATACATTTGCATAAAAATGGAATTATAATTTTCATCAGAATCCATTTCGTTTGTCATATCATTACGCAAAAGAACTACCAATAATTCTACCGCTCCATCGTAATCAAAATCCTGAATTCTACTGGTGATAACACCTTTTGCGTCATGGATTTCGACAGGCTGAACATATTCATTTTCCATTGTATAACTTGTTTCAAAAATACCAGGTTCTACTTTTCCATACTGAGAAATCAATACTCCGTCCACATAGGTATACAAATCATACTTTTCCTGAATTTCTTCACTCTGCACAGTATCCTGACTTTGCTGCAAATTTTCCTGTTCAAATTTTTTCTCTTTCTTTTTTCCTGCCAAAACAACGATTGCTGCAATCACACATATAATCAGCAATATTTCTACACTGATAATGACTGCAAGTTTTTTACTTGATTTTGCCTTTTGCGATGTTTCCATTTTTCTTTCAGGTATTATTTGCTCCAGTGGTTCTCCACATTGGGCACAAAACCTGGCATCATTCTCGTTTTCATAACCACATTTTCTACAAAACATCTTTTCCCCTTCCTCTCCACCTATCGGATATATTTTGATTTCTGTCTACTATCATACATCAAAATCTCAAAAACGAAAAGAAAAAACAGACAATCACGTTTTCGCAATCATCTGTTTCCTACATCAATATTCTTCCGGATATTCCACCCCTTCCGGCAGTGGATCCCATTCATTCAATCCTAATTTTTGTTTGAATTTTGCCTGTTCCAACGTCAAAGGTTCCAAATCATCCTGCAGATATTCCATCAGTTCCGTGATACCTTCTCTCGTTACGTTGTTTACCTCGAAAATTCGCTCACATCCGGCATTGATCAACCATTGTCTGACCATCGGAATATTAGCATACGGAGAATCTGTTTTGGTAATAATTCCAATCAGCGGACGCAGAATAAAACAATGAGAACTGGAACTGAACAGACTAAATGGTTCGTCTGCCGCCTGAACAATTGCCACCACATCTGCCTCAAAAGAAAAACATGCCAATCCAACGCTGAAACGTTTGGATTCAGCATACTCACCCGGTGAGTCAATCGTATCGTCTGCAGTATTCGTATATTGAGTTTTTATATAATGAAGTTCTTCACCCTTCAGCGCCTGCGTAAGAGAAGTTTTACCCGCTTCGCTTCGCCCCATCAAAAATAATTTTTTCATTAGAACACCCTATTTTCTTAGCTTTTGTGAATTTGGCATGTTTTAAATCCCAATTCTTCATCAAAAAATCTGACGACTTCTTCTACTGCTGTCTGCACCTCTGTCAATCCACCCGTAAGAATCAAAGAACCACAGAAACGATCCATAAAACCAATCTGTACATCTGCGCTTTTCATCGCGACATCTGCACCTACGACCACCGCTTCCCATGGAGTAAAACGAATCATTCCGATGGATTCTCCCGTATGATCTTCGCCTTCATGAACGCCGATATGCAATCCCAGATTCTGATAAATACAAGGATCCGACGGATGAATCACATGTGCCAGACACACTTCTTTTCCCGGAACACGCACACGCGTCATACGCAGTTTTTTTCCTTTTAGATTTTCATAATCGTCATGAAACAGCTTTTCCAACAGTTCTTCTTTTGTTATACGTTCCATAGAAGTACTTCCTATCTTTTGGTAATTTTACAAACAACATATCCAAGCTCATCACGGAAATAATCCACAATTTCTGTCATAGCAGAAACGACATCGGAAATATCTCCCGTAATGATCAGTGTTCCTGTGAATCGATCTGCAAATCCCAGATAAACATCACCACTTTTTACAGCAATATCAGAAGCAATAACCGCTGACTCCGGTGGTGTCATATTCATAATTCCAATCGCAGAGGAACGATAATCCACCTGCGGATTCAACCCCAATTTTTGATAAATAATCGGATCAGGACCGCCCATTACATGAGCAAATGTAATCTCTTTGCCGGCAACCGTTTCCTGTACGATTCTTATCTGTTCTCCATGCCCATTTATCATTTTGTAGCCCCCATTTTTTCAAAATATACTTAATAAAATTATACTATCGGGGGATTTTTCTGTCAAGAATTCCCAGAAATGGTGTGTTTAATTACTGCTGCGTTTCATGCTTTTCTCCTTCAAAATTTTTGTATTTTCTTCCACCTGTTTTCGCCCCAAAGGATACAGAAAAAACAATGCCACAGCCAACAACCCATATCCTATCGCAGGCACAAGACAGGTCACATTATAAATCCCTTGCGTTACTTTCGGATCAAATTGTGTTTGCGCGGTATAGCCAATTGCCGTCAAAAGTAACCCCGATACACCCGAAGCCGCCGCTTGACCCAGTTTTCTGGCAAATGAATACACGGCATAAATGGTTCCGTCGGAACGCTCTCCGGTTCGTACTTCCGTATCGTCAATCACATCGGTGATCATGGCCCAGCAAATCAGACTGAACACCGCCATCCCAATGTAAGCAATGCTGTAAATAATCAAAAATACCCAGCCGTTTCGAATCTGTAAAAATAAAGCGACAAGAAATAGCACTGCTCCAAACACCGATGCTGCGATACTCAATTCCTTTCTTCCATATCTTTGCGACAAGTTTACAGTAAATCCTGCACAAAGGAGGGTGATGACCGTACCGGCTATCCCCGTTGCAGATTGTGCAGCAATATTGCGAAAATAATTGGGATATACATACGTAATCATGGTCTGCAGTGTCAACTGTACAAACAACAGGCAAATGGAAGAAACCACAATTCCAATCAATGCCTTATTTCCAGCCAGATCCCGTAGTAATTTTTTCAAATTAAATTTTTCTTTTTTCTGCTCGATTGGAACTCGTTCTGTTGTAAGGAAATAACATAACAGATAGCAAATCACAGCCCCAACAG
>JAXJUX010000206.1:0-3464 GCA_036308845.1 Ruminococcus sp. | reverse complement strand
ACATCGGGGAACAGCGAGTTCGAAAATCATCTTCTTAGATTGACTTTTGGCGCGAAGGCTTTCCTGAGCGTCAATCTAGTCAATCTTAGAAGATATTTGAGAAGGAGCGGCCTGTTTTTGAAAAGCAGCAGCAATTATCTGCGTCCCCAATGAATAACAAATAAGCTTACAAGGGGGGATTTTTTATGTATTATATTCTTGTTGCACTTTTGGCATATATCATGGGTAGTTCCAGCATGTCCCTATATATATCAAAATGGAAAAAAGTAGAAATCCGGGATAAGGGAAGTAAAAATCTTGGAGCCTCCAATGCCATGCTGGTGTTTGGGTGGAAATATGGAATTCTGGTTGCGTTGCATGATATTGGCAAAGCGGCGTTAGCGGTTATTCTTGCACGCCATTTCTTTCCTGGTCTGGAACACATCGGTATTGTAGCTGGTGTCGCAAGCGTGTTGGGACATATTTTTCCATTTTATCTGGGATTTAAAGGAGGAAAAGGATTTGCTTCCTATCTTGGCATGACTATTGCCTTGAACTGGAAACTTGCTCTTGTAATCTTACTTCTGGTTGTCCTTGTGACCTGGATCACAGATTATATCGTTGTGGGAACCACGCTGACGGTGCTTTCTGTACCGACGTATTTTGGCTTTGCCACACAAAGCTGGATTGCTCCGGCTATTTTGTTGATTGCGACCGGAGTCATCCTATATAAACATCGTATGAATTTTGTGAAAATATATAACGGAACGGAAATCGGTTTTCGAAGTGCCAACAGAGGGGAGCATCGTGCTTCTAGATAAATATAATTATTGGGGTGTAAAAGCAACAATGCCGTGTCCATTCTATAAGGTACGCTTTCGCCAAAGCTACCCGGGTCTATGCACTTTTTTTGATTGGCGAGACCCTGCAAACGATACTTTTTCACTGTTTTTGCTCTCTTTTCTTTCCCAAACGGCTCTATACACAAAAATAAGATTGTGAGACCCCGCTTTTAGTATTTTTAGGGGTACCACAATCTTATATTTTTCCATATATGCCCCGCCGACACATTCTCACACTTTATTTTATGTAATACAGGGTCTGGCTAATCATTTTTTCTGCATAGGTCCCAACTCGCCCGGAAGCTTGTTCATATCCAGCAACGCCCGCGTTGCAAGACCATATCTTCTTATTATATTTGTTATCTTATCTGTTCTTCTATCTGCTTCCAGTCTTCATACAATCTTTCCAGATTCCATGCCGCATTGGCGGGACTGGTGGATGCTAACTTAATAGCTTTGATTCCCGTCATCAGTTCTGCGTATTTGTGATACAACTGATACGCCTTTCCACCATTTACATAGATCGTCTGAACAGAAGATTTTTTTAGAATTTCTGTGAAATCATTTACTTCCACATCTTTGATGGAAGTGTCACTGGAACCTTGAATCGAACAACTCGCAATCACATCCCAAATCGCAATGTGATGTTTGAGCAGCAATTCCTTTTTTTCTTCTATTGTCTCTGGTATTTCTTCTTTCGTCAGCATGGCAAGCAGTTTCCAGAAACGATTTTGCGGATGTCCATAGTAAAACTGATTTTCTCTGGATTTTACCGATGGAAAACTCCCCAAAATCAATACCTTCGATTCTTTATTATAAATCGGTTCAAAATCATGTCTGATATGTTGATATTCCTGCATTCTTTTTCCCTATTTCCTCATAGCCGCTAATTCTTCTTTGAACTGCGGCAATGTAGCCTTTCCCAATTCGGTAACCGGTTTTACCCATTTACCACTTCGTGTATACCATACTTCGAAGACAAAACGAATAAGTTCGTCCGTATAAAGGAAAGAAAATACCGCCAGGAATGGCAAATGCAGTACCATACCCGCAATCCAGGTTGCCGGAACACTGATGGCAAACAGGCAGGTGATTTCCAGTACGGTTCCAAAAATCGCTTCTCCACCTGCACGATAACAGCAGTTCATAATATAGTTACAAGTACGAATGGTTCCTGCTGCCAGATAGATCATAATCATATATTTTCCATAGTTTAATGCCTCAGCACCCAGTCCAAACAGACTCAATAACGGCTGGTTGAAAATAAGACCTATCAGACAAATGGTAAATGTAATCGCCGGACAGAGAATCGAAAATCCTTTTACATACTGGTAGCCTTTCATATGATGTCCAGCACCGACTTCTTTTCCGACTACAACAGAACTTGCATCCGCAAGTCCTCCAAAGAAAGCAAATACAAATCCTTCCAATACACGAAATGCCGCCATCGCAGCGATCGCCGATTCTGCCTGACGTCCAATTACAATATTAATCAGCATCTGACCGATACCATAAAACAACTCATTGCAGATAATCGGGAAACATTTACCCAAATACGTTTTGATAAATCCACCCTTCCAGTCAAACATTTCCCGCAGTTTCAATGTAACGGAGCATTTACTTTTGGCAAGGAAAACACAAAGCATGACAAGATTAACAACAGCGGACATCAGAGTTCCTACCGCTGCACCGGCTGCACCCATTTGTGGCATCCCAAAACGCCCATAAATCAAAATCCAGTTAAGAACGAAGTTGACAATCAATCCCATAATCGAACTGATCAGTGGCGGTTTTACCCTTTCTGTGGAACGCATCAGAAAACTGATGATTACAGCAATTACCTGCAGCGGATAAGAAAATCCCACAATACGGATATATGGCATCCCTACCTGTACAATCGTCTCTTTATCCGTATAAATACGAAGCAAAAATTCTGGTCTGATGACCGCAGCTGCACAAAACAGCAAGGATACAATCAACATGAATATGCATGACAGACCAAAAGTTTTATTGATTCCCTTTTCATTTTTCGCACCCCAATACTGCGAAAAGAATAAAAGTGCCCCACCAGCAAATCCAAAATAGCTTGAGAAAAATAACGAAGAAATCTGTGAACAGATTCCCACCGCAGCAACCGCCAATTCACCCTGGCTTCCGATCATAATGGTATCTACCATACTCGCAGTCGTAGATAGCAGATTCTGAAAAGCAATCGGAAGGGCAATGGTAACGACTGCTTTCAAAAACATATTCCATTGAATTCCCTGTTTTTTCAAATGTATATTCCCCCTTTTGTTGTGAATAAATTCTAGTTTTTCCTTATAAAATGCCGTACAGCTTATGCCACCCGGACCATTTTTGTAAGGTATACATTAAGAATTATCCTACAATAGATTGAGGGAATATACAATATCTTCCTAGTGTAATTTTTCTATTTTTCGCGTTATCTATAAGATTCACCTATCCGGTTTACGAAGTTCTCCATATCTTCTCTTGTCTGCATTTGACGGCTTTCTTCCACTACTTTTTGTTTTTCAGTGTCGTTCATGTTAGCAAATGCCTGCATGGATTTTGTGTTTGCCGCCAGAGATAAGCCGAAACCGATGGGGAGATTGCCGCCTTGACCGATGTTCCATTTGTTTT
>JAXJUX010000205.1:0-3409 GCA_036308845.1 Ruminococcus sp. | reverse complement strand
TCGCACATCTGGGCAGCGAATTCCTGCAGATCTCCCATGGGAGAATACTTCCGGAAAATCACACCCCCATCCTTCTCCGTATAAATTTCCAGGGGGTCGCCCTCCCGAATCCGCAAGGTGCGGCGGATTTCCTTGGGAATGACGATTCTGCCGAGGTCATCGACACGGCGAACAATGCCAGTAGCTTTCATATATATTCTCTCCTCTTAATGTTACAAATTACGATGCTATTATCTGTAAATTCACGGAGATTATACCGTCCAACAGAAAAACTCCTCTGCATTATACAGAGGAGTTTTAAATCTATCTGGGATACACGTTAAATTGAAAAATATATATTATTTGTGGGTTAAGGTTTTAATGATATTCTTTACTCGTGATTTGATCGGTTGACGCTTTAAACCACAAATTCTATAAATTTTTTCCTTGGTTGGGAAACGGTTTGTTTTTACGAGAGTATTATATATTTTTATCATACCTTTTTGCTTTTGATCAGGCAAATGTAAGATGGCAACTTCATTATATTTATAACACGTTGATACGAGATAAAAACTGCCTGTCCAGAATCTATATATGTAGCCACCAGCATTTTTGATGATGTCTTTCATCTTATACGCGGCAATGGATAAGATGAACTCATCTCCTTTTGTTGTAATGAATTTTTCACTCAGCATCTTGTTATAGATTATTTTACATTGAGTAACAAACTTGATAGCATTTTCACGAGAAGCTCCGAAGAACTCTCCTCCATAATGTGTTATGTATGAGTTAATACCAAACTTGTTGAATTCATCAACGATTATTGTGTAATCTTTGATAAAGAGACTGTGGTTAATATCGTATAGCAGAATATTATCCCTTAATTCCAAGAAAACTTTATCAAGAGACTTTTGAACAAAAACATCAGCATCTGTGTAAATATAATTATCATAATCATAGTTGAAAACAACCTTCTCCAATGCACACAGTTTGTAAAAAGCCAGACACCAAAGATAGTTGTTATCAAATACAAAAGAGTCGAAAGGCTCAATAAAAATAAGAATACCATTTTCTGACAATAGTTGTTCGTACTCCTTTGGAATTGCCATATTAGAAACAAGTGCAACATCTATATTAGGGGTTGCTCTTTTTGCTGAAATTAAAGACACGGTTAAATTTTGAAGGTAAGTAGTGAAAGCGTTGTGGGATATATTAATCCCCGTCATTTTCGAATTGTCGAATGCAAACGGAACAAAGAATAAATTTTTCATAAAAACACTCCATTTGTAACCCCAAAATAAAATCAGATAGAAACGATATTAATAATAACAGAAAAAATACATATGAGCAATATTTTTTCGTAATTTTCTCATACATTTAAGAATACATGAAATTTTGTCATGATGTGTTCTTTGGATAAGATTATGTATCGCCATGCAAAACAGGTCGAACAATGTCGATGTTGTATGTAAGGGATCTCCCTCCCGGATGCGGAGGGTTCTTCTGATCTCCTTGGGAATGACGATGCGGCCGAGATCGTCCACACGGCGAACAATGCCAGTAGCTTTCATATATATTCTCTCCTCGTAATGTTGTCAAATTACGATGCTAGTATTTGCAAGTGCAGGTCGATTATACCGATGCAATTATCCTAATTATATGAGAAGTGTTTTCATTTGGATGGGAAGTGACTTTTTGCATTTTATCTAAATTATTGAAAATCAGAGCGGCCAGCCCCCTGCTTTTGTCCGTATAAAGAGATATACAAGAGAACAACCATAGCGCTAAAAAATTTTTGGCTGAAAACGGAGGAACGGAACATGAAAAAACTGGAATTACAGGATTTAGAAAACATCAGCGGCGGTGTCAATTATGACAATGCCGGACGGCCTATGTCAAATGATGTATGTCCTTCTTGCGGATTCCCCGGATTGGTTCAAACCATCGACTGGGATCGCAACAACATGGAAATTCTGCTGTGTCCTGACTGCTATAACGCATACTATCGCAATGCAGCAGGTGCATTGGTGCATCATCGCCGGATCATGGGCTAAAAGACCGGGAAGTTGCAATAACCGAAGGATAGAATAACAGCGCAGTGATTTCACTGCGCTGTTATTCGCAGCGTGTCGAAAAACCATGTCATTCCGAGCCAGTGCGCACACTGGCGTGGGAATCTCCCGGATTTTAGAACATTTATCAGTCATAATTGATGGATTTTACTTCTATCTGGGGGATTGCCACACCAGTCTTCGGACTGGTTCGCAATGACATCTAATTTGGGGACTTTTTTGACAGTCTGAGAATAACAGCGCAGTGATTTCACTGCGCTGTTATTTGTAGTACAAGACGATTATGGCTTGGTTGTATCTGCACCTGTAGTGACATGATATCCGGTTGCCGTTACGGTGGCTGCCAGATTTCCGCATTCATCGGTCACGTCCACACGATAGCAGGCTGTGGTTCGCCCGTCTTTGATGCAAACCGCCTTTGCAATGAGCTTCTTACCTTTGGCGGTGCCCAGAAAAGAGATGTCAGAGCGCAGGGATACGCATCCCATCTTTTCCCAGTTGGCGGCAACCGCGAAAGCAAAATCCGCCAGCATAAAATAGGTTCCGCCCATAACTGCGCCCATGGCATTGCGGTGGGAATCTGTTATGACCAAACTGCAGGAGGCGCTGTGATGGCCGATTTCTTCAATAACAGCGCCGTTTTCGGTGGCAAACCGGTCGCCTTTAAAAAGCGTTCTTACTTCTTCCAGTGTTTTTTGATACTCCATTTTTCCTTACCTCCTGGACAAGATTCTGAGCATGATTTACAGATTTTCCCGGTAACATTGGAATATCTCGTTTACACGATCCGTTTCCTTTTTGCTATTCCCGGTAAATACACTGACCAGGGGAACGATGATCATAGAAACGGCCATGGCGGAAACACCCATTTCCGGGGACTTGGCTGCTGCGGCTGAGAATCCTGACTGCAGAGAAATTACCAGGGTAGCGCCGCCTACAGTGATCAGACCGGAAAGAACACCGGCAAAAGCTCCGACCTTGGTGATCTTCTTAGAGAACAGTCCCCAGATGTACGGGCCGATGAAGCAGCCGGAAACAACACCCCAGGAGAAGGACATCAGACTGACGATGATGGGGATGTTCCGGGTTGCAAAAATGAAGGAACAGGCAACAAATGCCAGGCAGAACAGTCTGGTCAGGAGCATCTGTGCATCAGACTCAATTTCCTTCTTTCGAATCGAGGGAATCAGATCCACGGCTACAGCGGATGCCGAAGTCAGAACCACTGATTGCAGGGTGGACATGGATGCGGAAAGCAGCAGAACCATAATGATGGCAAGCAGAATGAGTCCCAGTTGTCCGCCGCTCAGCACTTCCATCAGCAATGTGGGGATGACTGCGTCAATGCCGCCCTGGGG